>NZ_RCSQ01000095.1:0-17182 GCF_004103255.1 Pseudoalteromonas sp. PS5 | reverse complement strand
CGCGGTTAGCATCAGATTGACTCCTTCAAATTGGTATTACTCAAGCATTTTACAAAAAGAGCTTGTTCATTTTCATTTCACTTCTAAGCTCTATAATCAATAAGGACAGTCACAGAAGGAGTTCATCAAATGAGTAAAACGGGTTATACCCCACCAAAGGTTTGGCAATGGCCATGGCAAAGTGGTGATGGCAGTAAATTTGCTAATATTAACCGCCCCACCGCAGGCGCGAGATTTGAAAAGTCCCTCCCGCAAGGCAAACATCCTCTACAGCTCTACTCTCTTGCCACACCAAATGGCGTAAAAGTGACAGTTTTACTTGAAGAATTACTTGCCGCAGGCGTAGAAGAAGCTGAATACGATGCTTTTTTAATTGATATAATGGAAGGCGAGCAGTTTAGCTCAGGATTCGTTGCACTTAACCCTAACTCTAAGATCCCAGCTTTACTCGATACCAGCACAGATGAACCAACCAAGGTATTTGAGTCGGGCTCAATCTTGCTTTACTTAGCTGAAAAGTTCCAAAAATTCATACCTCAAGACGCAGCCAAAAGAACAGAATGCTTAAATTGGTTATTTTGGCAAATGGGAGCTGCCCCTTTACTTGGAGGTGGGTTTGGCCATTTTTATGCTTATGCGCCAGAACATTACGAATACCCGATTAACCGCTATACCATGGAGATCAAGCGCCAACTAGACTTACTCAATCAGCACCTAGCGACTAGGCGGTATATCTGCGGTGATGAATATACCATAGCGGATATAGCAATTTGGCCGTGGTACGGTGTACTCGCTCAAGGCCACCTTTATGATGCCGCTGAATTTCTAGACGTCAATGGCTATGAGCACGTGATCCGCTGGGCAGGTGAAATCGCATCAAGAGAAGCTGTGAAGCGTGGAAAGATGGTCAACAGAACGTGGGGAGAGCCTCATGAACAACTGCATGAAAGGCATGACGCCAGCGACTTTGATACCAAAACCCAAGATAAGTTAACTCGGTAACCTTATCTTGGTTTAACAAGAGTTAGCTTTACCTTTCGGGTTTGATTAATCAGATTTAATCAAACCCGATTGTCTGTGTATCAAAAATGTTTCTTTTTCTACCTTTTCTTTGGGCAAACAAAGAAAAGGTAGTCGTAGCCCATGGATGGGCGTCGAAACCAGTCAAAAGGACAACAAACCAACACCATAAGACTTCAAAGATTACTACCCCTTCTCTGCTTTTCGTTTCGGCTATATGTTAACAACTAGCGACCTTTGTCGGTTGAGGTTATTTTGACCACAAAAACCGTTGCGACAAAACAAAATCTTAACAATTCAATGATGTAGATTTCGCCAGAACCCTGTATTATAAACTGATAAGAAGCTGAGAGCAGGCTGTCTGTATACCGACTCAGTAGATACCAAAAATAAATAACTGTGCTTATGGAACTTTTTGCGCGAATGGAATGATATTATGATCAAGAAAACCGCCATCATCATTGCAATATTAACAGCTATCAGCGGCTGTAAATCTCTGGTTTATAAAGGCAATAAACTTTACGAAGCGGGAATGTACCGCCAAGCGGCGGAGTACTATTCACAAGCTCTAGCAGAAGATCCGGAAGATCTTGAAGCAAAGCAAGGTTTAACACTCGCTAGAGATAAGCTGATAGACAAAGGATTGATTGATGTTCGCATGCTACGCTTGGCAAATAATTATACTGCCGCAGCTACCAGGCTAGAAGAAATAGTGAGAAATCAAGCAGAGTGGCAAATGAAGCCAAATGGTGCAATGGCAAATACCCAAAGAGAAGAACTTGATTACGCCAGGCAGTGGCTACTCGACGAAGCCGGTTCATTGTCTAACACGCCCTACCCAGATAGGTTTAAGTTATTTGAACACAACCACCGTCATTTGATCAGTAACGCGCAATTAGCAAGCGCCATGAGCAGCTATTATGACACGCTAAGCATCCAAGCACAGAAGAAGTGTGATACGCTCGCAAAGCAGGTCAGCGGACAGCGCTTCTATTTAAAAAGCTTCACTGAAAAGTACTGTTTAGCATGGCAAACCCCAAAACGTTTGACGGTAGATAAGCAAGACAGCAGTCGTTATTTTGCAATGAATATACGTGAACGTATTGATATTGGTCTACGGTTTGGCAATTCCATTAAAGGACAATATGGCACTTTTATTTCTGACCTTAATGCAACTTTCAATAATAGCCTATGGTTTTACAATCAAGGGGCTCAACAGCTCTCGTTAACATTGTATGCTGATGCCGATTATTATCGTGTCAGTAATCAACATATTCAACGAAAACACTATCAGCAGGAAGTTGAGCGCACAGATCCTCATAATCCCGATAAAACCCACACCACCGAAGTCACTAGAGAGTGCATACCCAGTCACTGTCTATGATGAGAAATTTGACATTAATATTAGCTATGAAGCCAATTTAGCTAGTCGTTATATTAAAGGGAATGCCAGCGATAGCAAACAAAACAAAACTCGCTCACATCAGGCTGATTTTGAGCAGCTTGATATTACACCGCTATCTCCGGATTTTCTTAACCTTGCTCACATCACTGAAAAGGCTTTAGATGGATTAATTGAGCAGTTTTCTCAAGATTTAACTTTAACTTGGAAGCAAAACTACTGTGGTCAGGCACTTGGTACCAATAAGGGTGAAAATATTTTACGATGCGCAAAACTAGAACCAAAACACGACTATATTAACCGCTGGTTTGATCAGCACTTTGGCGTAAAGTACGCGGACATAAAAACTTTATACGGTATTTAAGGTTTTCAGATCGCTTTGAACCTCGCCAAAATGTCGAAAAATGATTATATTGTGCCAACTTTATTTGTATTAGGAAGCAAGCTATGCCAAAGGCAAGTGAAATAAAAAAACATGCCGCGATCGAGTACAATGGTCGTGTAATGATTGTTCGTGATATTGAACGTTCAGTACCACAAGGTCGTGCTGGTGGAAGCCTGTACCGCATGCGTATGTACGATGTTGTAGATAACTCAAAAGTCGATGAAACCTTCAAAGCGGAAGAAATGCTAACTTTAGCCGACCTAAATCGCCGTCCTGCAATGCTATCGTACGTTGATGGTGACGAATACGTATTTATGGACGAAGAAGACTACACCCCTTACCACTTAAACAAAGACTCTATTGCAGAGCAACTGTTGTTTATTGATGAGTCAACCAAAGGTTTGTCTGTTGTTGTGGTGCAAGGGATGCCAGTTTCTATCGACTTACCTTCAAGTGTAGAGCTTGTAATTGAAGATACTTCTCCTTCAATCAAAGGTGCCTCTGCGAGTGCAAGAACGAAACCCGCAACACTGACTACAGGTCTTGTTGTTCAGGTTCCTGAGCATATTTCTAGTGGTGACAAGATTAAGATCAATACTGCTGAGTCTAAATTTATGGGCCGCGCAGAATAAGCCAACTGCTTTGATAGCGAGCTACCCTCGCTATCTTCCCTACTATTTTCTACTATCTGTTATGCCACAAATGCCACCATATTTCATGGTGTTATAACTGGTCTCACTCTTAAAAAGCGCGCAAAACGGGGCTTACCAAATTTTGTAAAGCCTTGATATCGATACGTCACTTGACTGCCTATTGGAGGCGGCGATGCCCTTTGCTCGTCACTAAAGCCTGACCCTATTCTAAATTCATTTCCATGAGCATCTCTCACTAACAAAGACCCCATCATCCCTCGATATTTTCCCTTACCAGGTAGGTGTTTAATCACTATCGCCTCATCATCCAAATGAGGTTTGTATTTCAATAGATTTTTCGTTCGTCCATCTTCATGTTTTGCAGTTTTCGAGTGTAATATAACCCCTTCACCACCGCGTTTTAACACGCCATGATAATAGTCGTTAAGCATTTCAACAGAGGTAAACACATTTTGTTCAACTGGCTTAACATGTGCCACTTGAATATCGTTTATTAGCTTAACATAGCGCTCGTACCGCTTTTGAAATTCCTCTTTAGGATCTGGCGCATCAAACACATAATAGGTAACTTGACGCCAATGTTCCTCATTTGGAGCGTGTCGCCTAGCCACTGCGCTGACAAATGCAAAGTTGTTATACCCTGCCCACAACTCACCATCTAACCAAACGCTCGGTAACTTTTGGGTAAACCACTTTGGCGCATTAATAGCATGACCACCACGAGTAAGTAGTTGATGACCATTCCAAATGGCTCGAACTCCATCAAACTTTTCACTTACCAGATATGCAGATATATCCTCATCACCTTGATATATCGAAGCAAGTTGGATTTTTTTATGGACTTCACTTCCATGTATATATTGAGAAAAACAAAGTAGGAAAAATAGTACGTACAGGTAACATCTCATAGCACATTCCTTTGCAGTGGATATTAAGTTAAGCTCACTTACTACAGTAAACACATAATTCTAGAAGAAAAAGCTCAAAAGTAGCCCCTTATACCAATTAGCCGTGATTCTTGCCCAATCTGAAGGAGCACACCTGACGCCAACTGGTACTTTACACCCTTAATTTACTTTATGGTGTTGGCATTTCTAATTTAAAGATTACATATAACTTGGCGTTTGTAAAACCGAGTCAGAGTAAATTTAGACTCACAACCTATTGAGCCGGTTTATTCGCTAGCACTGAGCCATTTAAATACCGCTTCTAAGTCGGTAAACAAATGATCAGCATGAATAAAATCTTGCTTACGTGAATGTACGTTTGGTACCACGACCGCAGTTACCCCTGCTTCTTTGGCTGACGTAAGCCCAGTATAAGTGTCCTCGATTGCAACAGCCTGATGCGGCGCTATATTTAATGCACTAAGTGCCTTGTTATATGGCTCTGGGTGGGGCTTTGGCTGCGTAACATCATCTTTGCAAATTATCACTGAAAACAGCCCTAAGAGTTGATAGTGATCCAGCACAGGAAGTGCTTCGGCTTTGCTGCTTCCTGTCACAAGTGCAATAGGCACCCGTTTAGCGGTAAGTTCAAGTATTTGTTTCGCATAAGGCATCAACTTGGGGAAAACAGTTGCTGCCCGAGCCACAAATATACGATTTTTATGATCGCACAAAGCTTGAGGTGATGGCTGAAGTTGATGCCGTAATTTCAGCGTCTGAGCTGCTTTTAATGTTGGTACACCTGAGAACTCATCACAAAACTCCAACTCAGTATAATGAATATTGTCCTGAGCAAGTACTGTCATCCAACTTTGATAATGGAGTGCTTCTGAGTCAACCAGTGTGCCGTCAAAATCAAATAAAACTGCCTGATAGCGCATCACAACACTCCTAATAGATTATTTAGCTGTTTAGACCCGCAGGTGGCTCAGCAGTGGCTTCTTCGCCTGTTTCAACTTCTACTAAGGTATACCCACGTGGCTGTCGAATTACTTTTAGAATTGGTTTATCAAATGCTGACTTGAGTCGCTCTGCATCTGCTTGTAGCTCTTCTAATGTGCGCCCAAAAGGTGCTGCGCCTGTTTCAGACCAGTTCGTAACTTTACCGTTGAGATTATATTCTACCTCATGGATCTGATATAAAGCCGCCTCTTCTTTGGTCGCTTCACAATATATCACTCGATAGTTCCAAAAACCTGACATATCCACTCCTATCATAAAAATTTCATTAAAAAAGCCCGCTTAATGCGGGCTTTAGTTATTCTATTATAATCACTGTAGCATGAATTAGAAGAATTTCACTTTGAATTCAGCTCCAATGAAGCGCGCTTCATTCAGCATACCCGTGTTATTGTTAAAATCTACACCACCAATAACAACTTGCTCGTCAAATAAGTTACGAACAAACGCTGATACTTCGTATTCATTATCACCAGAGAACCACAGATAGCCTGTACGTAAACCAGTTTCAAATAGAGCTTCACCTTCAAACTCTACCGATTTGTACAAGAAGAAATCGATCTCGCTACGGTAAGACATATCACCATATACAAAGAACTCACCACCTTCTAACTCTTTCGTGTAGCGAAGGGTCGCGTTAGCAATCCACTCTGGTGCATGAGGTAGGCTGTTACCATCCAAAATAGCACGAGCTTCAGGACCGTTCGCTCCATTTACCATATAAGTTGGGTCAGTTACCGTACACTGTGCACAAACCGCAACAGCTAAACTATCATCCTCTAGCTCGGTATTATTGTAGCTCAAGTTAAAGGTAGCATTTAGTTCGTCAGTTAGTACCCACTCAGTGTCCAACTCAAAGCCGTATCCTGTGGTTTTGTCAGTGTTGATAAGGCGATTAAAGTTAGCGCCACCACCCACAGCGGTAAGCTGCTGGTCATCCATTTGATAGTAGAAAACCGTCGCGTTTACACGGCCTTGACCATCTAACACGTCAGATTTAATACCCGCTTCGATTGAATTAGTTGTTTCTGATTCAGCAACTGTTACTTCATCACCAAATAAGATACGACCCTGAACACTTGGTGCACGGAAGCCATTTGCAATGCGGCCAAATAAGTTAACGTCGTCAGTCAGTTTATATGTCGCACTTAAATCCCAACTCACATGACTATCACTTGGGTTGGCAGTATCGTCAAGTACGTCTGGTGAACCATTCCAAGGCGTTGGGTTTTTAGTACGCTTAGCGTAAAACTCTTTTTCATCATCAGAGTAACGTAGGCCAGCTGTTACTTTTAAATCATCCGAAACCGTGTAGTCGAATGAACCAAATATCGCCCATGCTGACGTGTCTTGATCTTGATAGGCGTAGCCATTTTGCGCGCCATACTGGCCTAAGCCTTGATCATACGCGAATGTATCAAAGCTGTAACTTTCAATAGTGAGATCTTCTTCATATAAGAAAAGACCAACTTGATAGTTATAGTCACCAGAGAAGTTACTTGATAAACGAAGCTCTTGTGTATACTGATTATGATCTGGAATAACATCAGCAGTTTCAGAAGCAAACGGTATTAAACCTGGCCCTTGGTATCCAACGAAATCAAGATTGGCACCATAGCCACCATCAACATCTGCACGAGAGTAGATTTCTGCACTTTCCCATGCTGTGATCGAAGTCACTGTGTGCTCCGGGAGATCCCACTCAAGTTTTAAACTTAGACCTTGTGTTTCAACTTGTTGTGTCGAACGAGATGCAGCATCATGATAAACAACGTCATTGTCGTAAAGCGGGTTAATATTATTTGAGCCTGCTTCAATTAAGTTAGCACGAAATGCAATTGGACGACCATCAAGGTCTCGGTAGTGATAGTTTAGGAGGCCGGTGAAATCATCACCTTCATATAAAAACTGTAAACGTACCGCTTGCTCACTATATCCACCTAGGACGTCATTTTGTTCAAAGCCAGGTGCTTTAACATCGATATAATCTTCTTGCTCCTGCCATAATGCAGAAATACGAGTAGATAAGCGGTCAGTTACCGAGCCACCAACAGCACCTTCAAAGTCAACAGCACCACGGCTGCCATACGAAAGCGCTGCATAGCCATCAAATTCTTGGCTTGGTTTTACTGTATCAAACTTCACTAGACCCGCAGGTGTGTTACGACCAAACAAGGTACCTTGTGGGCCACGTAATACTTCGATACGAGCAATATCAAATACAGGGAAACCTTTTAAGATTGGGTTTTCTTGAACAACTTCATCGACAACCAAAGACACAGGTTGTGAAGCATTCAGATCGAAATCTGTATTTCCTAAACCACGGACATAAAATCGTGGGAAAGTACGGCCAAATGAAGATTCTACCGATAAGCTCGGGATCTTGGCGTTCATAAAGCGAATGTCCATACCCGCGGAGCTGTAAGCATTCAAATTATCTCCTTGCAGCGCAGATACTGACACAGGAACTTCCTGTGCATTTTCTACACGTTTACGAGCAGTAATTTGGATAACTTCTAATTGATTAGACTTGGCTTGCTCTTCTTCAGCAAGTGCAGAGAATGAAGTACCTGCCACAGCAGAGAACAACGTAGCATTAATAAGCGTAGCTAACGTGGATCTTTTCATTGCTTTCATGTTGGTTTTCGACCTTTTAGTGCACTCTTTGTTCAACGGTTTAAATTTGGGCGCCGTTTCACTTTGGCGTGAACGTTCAATTTTTCGCGATTCGAATAAGATAACGCGGACCTTGCAGTCGAGAGTGCGATACAACTTTGCAAGGCTGAACGAGACGGCGGTAATTATAGCAGGTAAATTTTACTTTGCTTGTTAAACCGGACTAAAAAATCAATTTTTTTGCAACTTTTAGCGATGTTAGCTGACAGTTTACAACATTTAGCAACAAAAAACCAAAGAATGAGGACATTTGTCCTTTTAAATTAAAGCAATGCTAGTTCTAAAAAACAACTTTACCGATAACAGAACCATAACATAGCGGTCGAGACTATGCAGATTACTTGTACAATATAGTTTGCGCCCAAACAAAATATATTGACCAAACGGGTGCTTTGCAGTGCCAATACTACGACACTGCCGTTATGATAAGGTTCAATAAAAATTAAAAAGAGGACATTAGACCGATTATTGCTAACTTTTCTGCGTCAGTGACAAATCGCCTTGCTATGGCAACTGCATGGAAATGAATTCTGCTCGACCTGTTTCTTCGCTATACTCCAGCACAGCGACCGCTGCGGTAGAAAAGATAGGCATAGTGTCAGGACACAAACAGTCAACAAGGTAGCTGACTATCGGCATATGTGCGACCAACAGCCAAGTCTGATGTTCTGGGTGCATGGATATGAGTGTTTCGAGATAATCTGTAGCTGTGTTTGCAGAACCACTGGGAACAATATCTGCACAGGTTTCAACAAATTGCGGCGACTGGAAGGAAAATACCTGCTCGGCCGTTTGCTGGGCTCGTGTATATGGACTAACCAAGGCCGCATCAATCTTAAAGTGCTGTTCCAGCCATTGCCCCATGTCTTTTGCTTGTTTTAAACCTAGCTGTGTCAGCGCCCTACTGGCATCATCAGCCTGCATAGCTTGCGCTTCACCATGACGCATAATCAAGATAGTCTTCATACTATTTAGCACCTTTTCTGCACTACTCTACATTTATACGTATTAACACTTGCACCATACCCGTTTCAGTTTCGGCGTCTTTTAACACAAAGCATGCTCTCTTTCGCTTTTGTGTTAGTTAATACAGCTAGGCCTGATGACTCTGTAAAATATATTTCTCTAGACCACTACTTAAACCTTGGTCTAAACAATGCCAACGTTAGGATAGCTAACATTATTTTCTTGAAACCAGTAGCTATCTAGCCAGTTTGTTCGCTATATTAAAACAAATGAAGGATTAACATGAAATGAAATTTGCATCACCTTCACCTTTCTTTTAACTAATTTATCGGCAGCAGCATATTGAAACTGAGTAATAATGATAGTCGGCAGTACCAATTCTTAACACTGGACAATGGTCTTAGAGTTTTGTTGATTAATGATGAGTCAACAGCCAAGAGTGCCGTATCGTTAACAGTTAATGTTGGCCATTTTGATGACCCTGAAGACCGTCAAGGTATGGCTCACTTTTTAGAGCATATGCTATTTCTCGGAACTATTGAGCACCCTGACTCGGGTGGCTTTTCTCAGTTTATTAGCCAATATGGCGGTCAGAGCAATGCCTGGACAGGAACCGAGCACTCTAGCTATTATTTCGATTGCGATGCGGAGCGATTAGAAGAAGCCTTAGAGCGCTTTAGTCAGTTTTTTGTGTCTCCTTTATTAAGTGAAGGTGATACAGAAAAGGAACGTGAAGCCATTGACGCTGAATTCAAAATGAAAATCAAAGACGATGGCCGCCGTATTTATCAGGTACATAAAGAAACCATCAATCCAGCCCACCCTTTCGCTAAGTTTTCAGTAGGTACCCGAGATACGCTAGCTGACCGAGGGGATAATATCGCATCCGAACTCAGGGCATTTTTTAATGCGCACTATCAAGCACAATGGATGACGCTTGTTATTGCTGCCCCTCAACCATTAGCAACCTTAAAACAATATAGCCTTCCTTTTGGTAATATTGTTGGCTCACAGGAGCAAAAACAAGCCATACAAGTACCAATGTACCGTCAGAGTGACTTACAACTCGAGTTACAAATAAAGCCGAGAAAGCACATGCAGAAGCTTATTGTGAGTTTTGCAATGCCAAACCCTGAAGATCTATACAAACACAAAAGCGTTAGCTTTCTGGCACACTTATTGGGTTACGAGGGAAAGGGATCGTTATATTCCATTTTAAAATCCCAAGGGTGGATCAACGCCTTGTCTGCGGGCGGTGGGATCACAGGTAGTAATTTTCGTGATTTCAACATCAGCTTTGCACTCACCGATGAGGGAATAGAGTACTATGAAGACATCGTTGAAATGCTGTTCGAGTATTTGGCATTAATCAAACAAAACACCGCTGCATTACCACGCCTTTACCAGGATAAAAGTACATTATTAGATATTGCATTCGATAACCAAGAAGTAGGACGCATGCTAGATTGGGTTAACTCAATTAGCGTTAACATGCATCATTACTCTGAAGCGGACTTCTTATACGGTGATTATCGTATGGACGGCTTCAGTCAAGCGTATCATGAAAAGCTACTCTCGTATTTGTGTCCAACAAACATGCGGTTAGTGCTGATCCACCCTGATGTTGAAGTCAGTCACAAGGCAAAGTGGTACAACACACCGTACAGCGTCACCACGATTGCGAAAGAATGGATTGAATCACTATATAATGTGCATATGCCATTGCCTCAAATGTCACTGCCTTCGATTAATCCATACCTCAGTGCTAAAAACCCACTTCATGCTGTGGAATACGAGCAAGACAAACCCGTTCGATTAGCCGACCAACCAGGATTTGAGTTTTGGTTTAAACAAGATACCACCTTTAGGGTTACAAAAGGACATTTCTATCTCGAAATAGACTCTGCACCGTCAGTGACCTGCCACAAGCATATGGCGCTTTCGAGACTATTTGCAGACCTTTTTATGGATGCCGTCGCTGAACGATTTTACAGTGCTGAACTCGCTGGGCTCAGTTATCACATCAACTCTCATCAAGGTGGGTTAACATTACACACTGCGGGGCTAACAGGTAATCAGATCACGTTAGTGCTTGAGTTAGTTGAAGCTTTGCTTCATCAACCTATCCATGCAGCCCGCTTTGCCGAGTATAAAAAGCAGCTTATTCGGCACTGGAAAAATCATAATAAAAACAAACCTGTGAGTGAACTCTTCAGCTGCCTTGGAGCACATTTAATGCCATGGAATCCAAGCCCTGAAGACCTAGCCATCGCTTTAAAAAGTGCAAGCTTCAATGAGTTTCAATTGTTTCGAAAGCAGTTTTTCTCTGCCATTCACGTAAAAGCGTTTATGCATGGCAACTGGCAACGTCGCCATGCAGAAAAACTAAAAACTTCTGTTCATGGGCTATTTTCCAATAGTGAAATTCTGGATGACTTAAAACGTCCGCTTAATGAGATTAACCGTGTTGAGGGTATACAAATTCAACGTGAAGGCAACGATCATGCCTTCATTGAATATTTTCAATCACAAACTAATTCCGTAGAAGAAAAAGTAACCTTGATGGCGATCAACAACTTACTAAATCAAGATTACTTTGAGCAATTAAGAACAAAAGAACAACTTGGTTACTTAGTTGGTGCAGGCTATGCCCCCTTTAATACCCGTGCAGGTGTGGCGTTTTATATTCAATCACCAAACTTCAATAGTGAGCACCTACTTACTAGACATAGCGCGTTTTTAAAAACGTTTGCTAAACAGCTGCGAGAGTGTGACGAAGCTAGCTGGCAACGTTCAAAAGAGAGCTTACTATTACAAATCTCTGAAAAAGATAAAAATCTACGATTAAGGGCACAGCGATTGTGGATCTCGATCACTAATGACTTCCACCAATTTGATATGCAATGCCGGTTAATTGCAGCTTTAGACAAATTGGAGCGCTCAGATGTGGTTGCTTATGTTGATAATATGCTCAAACCAGACTCTCCAAGGTTAGTTTTACAATGTAACTAGAGCTTTGTTGCCATACTTACTGTGACTTTTCTCATTTATTTGGTACCTCAAAGCGTACATTTTATGCAATAAAGTGTGCGCATTAATCCTCTATCGTAATGAATTTCATCCAAAGTTTTGTTTATCTAATGTTAAAAAGCAGAATCAACCTGAATTTTACCTTAATCAACGTTTTCTTTTTGACTACTACGCGGGCTTGATTTAGATTAGAGATCGCAATGATGAGTTACGCATTTTATGAGCAAACAAATAAAAACAATAATAATCAGTACAATACTATTCACTCTTACACCGTTTACTGCGGTCGCCAGTGACATTAGTGTATTGACGTATGCTCAACTTGCTTGGCTCATCCCTTTTATTCTTGCACTGCTCAGTATCCCTTATTTAGTCTGGTCTAATCATCAACTAAAAAAGTCCACCATTGAACTAAAACATACCGAACAACGATTTAAAAGTACCATAGAAGGTAGCGGTGATACTCTATGGGATTGGAATATCCAATCTGGTGAGATTGTTCGGATAAATGACAAATATGGGATGAACTCAGCAAAACCAGGTAACATCATTCCCAATCAGCATCGGATCCATCCTCAAGATCTGTTAATTGTTGAAAAGTTAATGAAGCAACATTTCGCAGAAAAAACCCCATTTTTTGAAGCCAGCTATCGTATTAAGGATGAGTTAGGACAATATCATTGGGTTTTAGATAGAGGTAAAATCATTGAAAAAGACACGAACCTAAATCCACTTAGAATGACAGGTACGGTTCGAGATATTGGCCACTTCAAGAGCACGGAAGAAAGGCTTAATTTATTCGCTAAGTGCGTTGAATCCCTTACGGATGCCATTGCAATATATGACAAAGACTATAACTTAGTTGATCTCAACCCCAGCTATCTAAAATTATTTGGGGGACAAAGAGAGCACTATATCAATAAGCCTTTTAACTTACCTGGCTACGACAATAAATTTGTTACGCAAGTAAAATCGCAACTCAGTCAGACGGAACACTGGCAAGAAGAATTAAAGCTTCGAAATGCAGCTGATGTGCTACTTCCCATTGAAATTACCATAGATGAAATTAAAAATAACCATGGTCAAATTAGTAACTATGTAGTGGTGTATTCAGATTTAACAGAGCGCAAAAAAGCTGAATCACAGCTTCATAATTTATCTAACCGCGATCGCACCACAGGTTTACCCAACCGGAATCTATTTTTTACTAACCTACAAAAACTTTCACAGCAAGGCACGCACCACGCCCTTTTGGTTTTTGATTTAGACAACTTCAAAAAAATCAACGATTCTCTTGGACACCAGCTTGGTGATACCCTGCTTGCAAAACTCGCTATGCGCTTAAACAAACTAGCGCGTCAACAAGATACATTTTATCGCCTTGGCGGTGATGAGTTTGCTTTGGTCATATCTGGTACCAATGATATTCATACTATTACACGTACTGCTAAGCAGTTTTTAGCAGCGATTGCGACCCCGTTTAAAATTGCTAACCACGAGTTAGTTATCACCTCTTCTGTGGGTATTGTACTGTGCCCCGAGGATGGCAAGTCGCCAGAAAGCTTGTTGAAAAACGCAGATACCGCGATGTATCACGCCAAGCAAAAAGGTAATCATTATTTGTTCTTCAACGATTCTATGAACGAACAAGCGGTAAAACGCTTACAAATAGAAAACCTAATGCGCTACGGCCTAAAAGAAGATCACTTTGTCGTCTACTATCAGCCGAAAATGAATATCAAAACAGGTGAGCTAGTTGGAATGGAAGCACTAGTGCGCTTTATTACCCCAAAGAAAGGGGTTATCAGCCCAGGTGTATTTATCCCTATCGCGGAAGAAACAGGACAAATAATTGAGATTGGTGAAGTCGTTTTAGACAAAGCGTGCCAAGATGTGAAACGCTGGATTGATAAGGGGCTTTTCAACGGCAGAGTCGCAGTTAACTTATCAGCAAAACAATTTAGCTTGCCAGATCTCACTACTCGCATCGATATTATCTTGCAAAAAAATCAACTTCCTTCTTATTTTTTGGAATTAGAAATCACAGAAGGTACGGTGATGGATGATCCAAAAGAAGCAATTTCAATAATGCGTTCATTAAGTGCAAGAGGCATACATTTGGCGATGGATGACTTTGGCACAGGCTATTCTTCACTGGCATATCTCAAACAATTTCCACTCAATACACTCAAAGTGGATAAGGCGTTTATTGACGACATGGGCAACGAACGCGGAAAAAATATGGTTGATTCTATTGTCACCATAGCCCACAACCTCGATTTACATGTTGTAGCCGAAGGCGTAGAAAATGAAGTGCAACTGAGTATTTTAGAAGAGCTAAACTGCCAAACAGTACAAGGTTATTATTACTCAAAGCCGTTATCTAGTAGCGAGTTTGAGCAGTTTTTGAAGCAACATATTCCCAGCGACAAGCCCAACCTCCAGCTTGTTCAGTAGTATCGCTTGCAATTATACCACTGCGCTTACTCAAGCTTGCTATTTTGAGGCAAGAGAATCTTGTTGGTAACTTCGCTAACGCGTCCTGCTATCGCTAAGGTACCTACCCCCATGTAAGCTAGGCAAAAATTTTGCCATTTAGTTGTTCTAAATAAGAAATTTTTAACGCAGTTAGGCGTCAGATTTACTCCTTCAAATTAAGCAAGTATTAAGTCTAATTGGTATTACGCCTTCCACATCACTAGATTGGCACAGCGACGCATCCAAGCTCGGCGGTAGTGCACTCGAAACAGTACCAAGGCAGCGGGTCCTGTAAATAATGCCAAGCCCAACCAGCGCTTAATTGGCATGCCCGTAGAGAGGGCTTGAAGATACACAGCAAACATACACAAGATTGAAATAACTACAAAAGCCACTGATACTCCTAAAGTTTTTATCCTACCAAAAAAATAGCCGGGCACATGATGTTGAAGAAACATGGCATTGTTATACCATTTACTAAAGCGGTCATGGAGTCTACACAACGTCCATTATTTGATCAACATGGAAATTATTGTTGCATATTTTTGTATTATTTAATTTAATAGCGGACTCTTTACAGGCATGGCGTTATTTAATGTCGCTGTGTCATAACTTTTCCTAGCAATAGGAAACAGTGACAAGTGGGAAATTTTTAACGCTCAAATAGCAATGATTTCCTAGCTTAGTCCACCTAGGTTATGGAGGAATACTTAGCACAACTTGTAAAGCCAGCTTGATCCTCAATTAGATGTTGAAAGTTAGCTTTTCTAATATTGTAGATGACTGAAATTGTAGTGCTTTTAAACACTGTACTTATTTTAATCGTCAACTGTGAGTGAAACCGATATAAAACTCTCAGTTATTCAATAATTGTCTGCGTTATAACGCCATGGTATAGACTTTCTGATAGTTTTTACTGATAGACGATTACAGTATTATCACAAGAGCTGCTAAACTTACCTTCATGTTGTATTAACTGTTACTTCAAGGACACGGGCTATGGATCAGAAAAGCGTACATGAATATTTGCAGGCCAAGCCTGCAACCTTTATCACCAAACCTTTTGCGCAAGATGTCGATGTGTATAAAGTTCAGCATAAGATGTTTGCCACTCTTACCGAAGGGAAAGAAGGGCAAGTAGACGAAAATGGTGAGCCTGTTTGGTGGTTGAATGTAAAATGCGACCCTGACGAAGCGTTATTGCTTCGAGACAAGTACTCGTCTGTTGTACCTGGTTATCATATGAATAAGCGCCTCTGGAATACGGTTATTTTAGACGGCACTATTCCAGAAGACGAAATAAAGAAAATGATCGATGATTCGTATCAAATTGTTGTCGATAACCTACCTACAGCACAACGTGAAGAACTTGCTAGCAAGATCTCACAGCAATAAAAAGAACGGCATTTGGTTACACTAAATGCCGTTTTTCCTTCCTGATCTCGCTTTTTTTAATATCGATCAATTTGCTAGCAACCCGCACTGATAGTATACATTCAGTAACCAAACTATTGTTCAAGTGATCTCATGACCAAAAGGATAGCAATTCTCACAAGTGGCGGTGACGCCCCCGGAATGAACTCTGCAATCAGAGCAATAACCTTAACTTCCGCTAAGCTAGGACTGCAATGTGTTGGTTTTTTGCATGGCTATAATGGCCTTATCAATCAAGAATATATTGAACTCACACCAGATTGTGTGATTGACATTACACAGCGCGGGGGCACTTTGCTTAAAAGTGCACGCTGCGATGCCATGTTAGAAGATACAGGTGTTCAACAAGCAGCAAATGCGCTTCGCAAACTCCATATAGACGCCCTTATCGTGATAGGTGGTGATGGCTCTTTTCGCGGCATTCATGCGTTATCGACACACTGGCACGGCCAACTTATTGGGCTTCCTGGCACCATAGACAATGATTTAGCGGGGTGCGATCACACCATCGGTTTTTCTAGCGCAGTGAATACAGCAACTGTCGCAATTGATAAAATTCGTGATACCGCAAATGCGTTTGAACGTGTTTTTATTACTGAAGTAATGGGTCGCCATAGCGGTCATATCGCTTATAACGTAGGTATCGCCACCGGTGCTGAAGCCATACTTTCATTTGAAAACTACACCAAAAGCGACACCGCAAAATTAGTACAACAATTGCAGCGTGCCATTACTGAGCAGCAGCATAAACATGGTAGCTTTTTGATTATACTTGCTGAGAATTTATGGCCAGGTGGAGCCCATGCGCTAAGAGACGCACTTAATGAGCAAAGCAATATTAATTGTGCGTTATGCGTATTAGGACACATTCAGCGCGGTGGTGCCCCTTCAGCAGAGGATAGAATGTTAGCCACGGAGTTAGGCGTAGCAGCTGTTGAAACTGTGTACCAAGCAATACAGCATGACACCTTTCGAGCAGCCACGTTCATGTTAGGTAACATCAATGGCGTATTAACATCTACCCCAATTTCGACAGTGTTAACACGACAGAAACCGGTTCCTGACTCTTGGGTAAAACGCTATCGAGATTTTTTAGCCGAAGCAGAGTCGTAAGGGGAGACTAGCTCCCCTTATACCAATTTTCTTAATTGAGTGGTCTATTTGAGGCGAGAAAATCGTGTCGATAACTCCGCTACCGCGTCCTGCCATCGCTAAGGTACCTACATCCATA
>NZ_RCSQ01000094.1:0-15108 GCF_004103255.1 Pseudoalteromonas sp. PS5 | reverse complement strand
TTTTAACGCTGTTAGCGTCAGACTTACTCCTTCAAATTGAGCAAGTATTAAGTCAAATTGGTATTAGTTGCGCTAAACAAAAAATTTAATACAGCTAACGTTAGATTTACGCCTTCAAACTGAGCAAGTGTTAAACCTTATTGGTAATAACTATAGCAGGCTGTAGAGATAACTTTATCACCGCAAAAGCAATTTAATGAATAGTAGCCCAGCAGCCAGCATACATACTAACCTTAATATCGGCAGGAGTAGGAAAACTTGTAGGAAAATAGACACAAAAAAAGCTGCATTTGCAGCTTTTTTAGATTGATAGCAGATTATTCAGTAAACGGGTTACGTACAATCATGGTTTCAACACGGTCAGGACCAGTTGAAATAATATCAATAGGAACGCCTGTAATTTCTTCTAAGCGTTTGATGTAGTTGATAGCAGCTTCAGGTAGCTGCTCAACAGAAGTTGCACCGAAAGTGTTTTCACTCCAACCTGGCATTTCTTCATATACAGGTGTTACTTTTTCATAGCCTTCTGCGGCAAGAGGTGTCACGTTAGTCACCGTGCCATCTTCAAGCTGGTAACCTGTACAGATTTTTACTTTTTCTAAACCATCAAGCACATCTAGTTTAGTTAAGCAGAATCCGCTGATACTGTTAATTTGCACAGCACGACGCATCGCTACTGCATCAAACCAACCTGTACGACGGAGACGACCAGTTGTTGCACCAAACTCGTTGCCTTTCTCGCCTAAATGTCTGCCAACTGGGTCTTGCTTGTCTTGGCCGTCGTAAAGCTCTGTAGGGAAAGGACCTGAACCAACACGAGTTGTATAAGCTTTAACAATACCTAAAACGTAATCTAAGTGTAGAGGACCGAAGCCCGCACCAGTTGCAACGCCACCAGCTGTCGTATTTGAAGAGGTTACATACGGATAAGTACCATGGTCGATATCAAGCAATGTACCTTGCGCACCTTCAAATAGAATATGGTCGCCGGCGTTGCGTGCTTGATCAAGTAGTTCAGTAACGTCAACAATCATTGACTTAAGTACTTTTGCAACTTCCATTGCATCATCATATGTCTTCTGGAAGTCAACTGGATCTACTTTGTAGTAATTGACCAAAGCAAAGTTATGGAACTCTAGTACTTCTTTTAGTTTCGCTGCAAATTGCTCTGGGTTGAAAAGGTCACCAACACGTAGGCCGCGACGTGCAACTTTATCTTCGTATGCAGGACCGATACCACGACCGGTTGTACCAATGGCTTTTTCACCACGTGCAAGTTCACGCGCTTGGTCTAGTGCAACGTGGTAAGGCAAGATTAAAGGACACGCTTCGCTGATCAATAGACGCTCGCGTACAGGAACACCACGCTCTTCAAGCATATGGATTTCTTTCATTAATGCGTCTGGCGCAAGTACCACACCGTTACCAATCACACATTTAACGTCTTCACGTAAAACACCTGATGGGATCAAGTGTAGTACTGTTTTTTCACCGTTAATTACTAGTGTGTGGCCCGCGTTGTGCCCGCCCTGATAGCGAACAACTAAAGAAGCCTTATCTGTAAGTAGGTCAACTACTTTACCTTTACCTTCGTCACCCCACTGGGTGCCCAATACAACGACGTTTTTACCCATTGCAAATTCACTTAGAAAAAATTAGGCGCAGATTTTACCAGAAAACCATAGTTGAGATCATCCCAATTTGCCTAATTTTTCTGCTTTCATTGATATTCATTATTTCTCATGTCTCTCTAAAGAATATAACTCATTGAAAAAGCGGCTGAATAGGCACAAGTAAAGATGGCTAATAAATTTTTATATCAAAATTCGTAATCCATTCGAATTAATCGATAACTATCTCCTTGTTATCAAAAGTAAACTTATCGTAAAACGCAAAAAGCCCGACATCTGATGTCGGGCTTTTCTACCATAGTCACTACAGCCAATAAACACATGTTGCTATTGGCTAATTAGGTTATAGCTCTAAATCGTCCTCAGCTTCTGCAAGATCTTTGCCTTCTGCATCTTCAGGAATGGTAGCTTGTGCTAGTAGCATTTCTCTCAGCTTGCCTTCAATTTCATTGGCAATCTCAACGTTTTCTTTTAAGAACTTAATTGAGTTAGCTTTACCTTGACCAATCTTATTGCCCTTGTAGCTAAACCATGCACCTGCTTTATCAACGAGCTTATGTTTAACCCCAAGGTCGATCAGCTCACCTTGCTTAGAGGTACCTTCACCATACATGATGATAAACTCAGCTTGTTTAAATGGTGGTGCCACTTTGTTCTTAACAACTTTAACACGTGTTTCGTTACCAACGACTTCGTCACCTTCTTTTACCGAACCAATACGACGAATATCTAAACGAACTGAAGCGTAAAACTTAAGTGCGTTACCACCTGTTGTTGTCTCTGGGTTACCAAACATTACACCAATTTTCATACGAATTTGGTTAATGAAAACACATAGTGTGTTTGAACGCTTGATGTTAGCTGTAAGCTTACGCAGCGCCTGAGACATCAGACGAGCTTGCAGACCTACGTGCGAGTCACCCATGTCACCTTCAATTTCTGCTTTTGGTGTTAGCGCCGCTACTGAGTCAACAATAACCACATCAACTGCACCAGAGCGTACTAGCATGTCACAGATTTCAAGCGCTTGTTCACCAGTATCTGGCTGCGACACTAAAAGCTCATCAACATTTACACCAAGCTTTTCTGCATAAATTGGGTCAAGTGCATGTTCCGCATCAACGAAAGCACAGGTTTTACCTAGCTTTTGCGCTTCGGCAATCGCTTGTAATGTGAGCGTTGTTTTACCTGATGATTCTGGACCATAGATTTCAACAATACGACCTGTTGGTAAGCCACCAATACCAAGCGCAATATCTAGACCTAGTGAACCAGTTGAGATGGCTTCAATATCTAGTGCCTTGTTCTCACCTAGCTTCATAATTGAGCCTTTACCAAACTGACGCTCAATTTGTGATAGTGCTGCGTCTAGTGCTTTTTGCTTGTTATCGTTCATTTGCTTCTCCAATTCAGCCTAATGACACCTAGTATACTGTATGAAATTACAGTATCAAGTATAATTTTATGAATTTACTATCATCATGGTCTTTTTCAAAGCAAATTCAATGGCTTGCAACCTAACACTTGCTCTATCACCAGCAAAAATTTGATGAAAAGCAAGTACCTGTGTCGCATTTGCAACGGCAAACCACACGGTGCCAACGGGTTTATCAACACTGCCACCCGATGGTCCTGCAATGCCTGATACCGCAATAGCAACTTGGGCATTCGCAGCGCGCTGAGCACCTTGCGCCATTTCTAACACGGTTTGTTCACTCACGGCACCATATTGATCTAGTGTCTGTTGTGATACACCTAATAATTCATGTTTAGCTTGATTACTATAAGTAACAAAACATCGTTCAATATAAGCAGAACTCCCGGGGGTATCTGTTAATGCGTAACTTACCCCACCACCAGTACATGATTCTGCGGTAGTGATTGTTACGCCTTTATTCGTTAGAATAGCGCCCAATTGTGCCGCAAATTCGGCTATCTCTTTGTAGTGCTCCATAGGAAAACCTTTTAGGTATCAACAATGTCGTCAGATCTTTATTCAGAACACACTATAAACCAACAAACCCCAATGATGCAGCAATACCTGAGAATAAAAGCTCAGCATCAAGAAATTTTGCTGTTCTATCGCATGGGAGACTTTTACGAACTCTTTTTTGACGATGCCATTAGAGCAGCACAGCTTTTAGATATTTCACAAACATATCGTGGTAAAGCCGGTGGCAACCCAATTCCTATGGCTGGCGTTCCTTATCATGCGGTAGAAAATTATCTAGCACGCTTGGTACAGCTTGGTGAATCAGTAGCTATCTGCGAGCAAGTAGGCGATCCTGCGACAAGTAAAGGCCCTGTTGAGCGAAAAGTCGTGCGTATTGTTACACCAGGAACAGTAACAGACGAAGCTCTACTGCAAGAACGCCAAGATAATTTGTTAGCCGCGGTCTATCAACATCCAAAACAATTAGGCTATGGCGTCGCTTATTTAGATATAAACTCGGGTAGCTTTAACATTGTTGAGCTAAAAACGGATGAAGCATTGAGTTCAACACTACAGCGTCTACAACCTGCGGAGTTGCTGTATCCAGAATCGTTTCAAAATCTTTTAGTGCTTGAATCTATAAAAGGTAGCCGCCGCCGCCCTGATTGGGAGTTTGATTTAGATACTGCTAGACATTTACTTTGCCAACAATTCGAAACACGCGACTTAGTTGGTTTTGGTGTTGAAAAAGCAGAAATGGGGCTTATCGCAGCGGGCTGCGTCATGCAGTATGTAAAAGATACACAGCGCACAGCACTCCCCCATATTCGAGCCATTACGCTCGAAAAAAATGAGCATGCAGTGATCTTAGATGCTGCAACACGTAAAAACTTAGAGTTGACGGTCAATTTATCTGGTGGAGTTGAAAATACCCTTGCCCAGATATTAGATAAGTCCTCAACAGCGATGGGCTCGCGACTATTAAAACGTCGGATTCACACCCCAGTGCGTCAGCGCCAAGAACTACATTCTCGCCTGAATGCCATCGCCTGCCTGATAGAACAGCAGCTATGTATGGAAGTCTATGATGCACTGAAGCAAATTGGTGATATAGAGCGAGTTGTTGCTCGCCTTGCACTCTATACTGCCCGACCAAGAGATCTAACCAGACTGAGAAATGCACTGCAAGCGCTGCCACCTCTGCACGATATTTTACATGATGCTAAAGATCCCCGTATTCAATCCATTATTAACCAGTCACCGGTATTGCCTAAATTACAGGATTTATTAGAACGTGCCGTTATTGATAATCCCCCCGTACTGATCCGTGATGGTGGTGTAATCGCAGAAGGCTACCACGCAGAATTAGATGAGCTCCGCGCACTGAGCGCAGGAGCAACCGATGTGTTAGAAAAGCTCGAAGAGCGTGAGCGTGAACGCACAGGAATATCAACGCTCAAAATTGGCTACAACCGAGTCCATGGCTTTTACATTGAGATCAGCCGTGCCAATTCACATTTAGTACCAGCAGAATACATTCGCAGACAAACACTGAAGAATAATGAGCGCTACATTATTCCTGAATTGAAAGAACATGAAGACAAAGTACTTGGTAGCCAGTCAAAAGCACTTGCGCTTGAGAAGCGTCTTTATGAAGAATTGTTTGAACTGATTGCGCCATACATTGAGCAGTTACAAGTAATGGCCGCAGCACTTGCAGATTTAGATGTGTTAAATACCTTAGCAGAACGTGCGCAAACACTCGATTATTGCAAGCCGACTCTAACCGAAGGAACAGAAATCGACTTGCTCGATGGCCGCCACCCAGTTGTTGAACAGGTTAGTAAAGAGCCCTTTATTGCCAACCCAGTTAAGTTAAATGGTGAGCGTAGAATGCTCATTATCACCGGGCCCAATATGGGAGGTAAATCGACTTACATGCGTCAAACTGCGCTGATTGTGTTGATGGCGCATATAGGTAGCTATGTACCTGCAAGTGCTGCCACTATCGGTTTGGTCGACCGTATCTTTACTCGAATTGGAGCCAGCGATGATCTTGCTTCAGGGCGCTCAACCTTTATGGTTGAAATGACTGAAACGGCCACCATTTTGAATAATGCTACGGCACAGTCATTGGTATTGATGGATGAAATAGGTCGTGGCACCAGTACTTATGACGGTTTATCTTTGGCCTATGCCACAGCAGATTATCTTGCAAGCAAAATAGCAGCCAAAACACTTTTTGCCACTCACTATTTCGAACTTACTGAACTGGCAGAGCAACAAGCAGGTCTTGTCAATGTGCATCTTGATGCTATTGAACATAATGATACTATCGCCTTCAAACATACCGTCATGGAAGGTGCAGCAAGTAAGAGCTTTGGTTTACAAGTTGCGAGCCTTGCTGGGGTGCCAAAAGCGGTGATCAAAATGGCTAAGCAAAAACTCGCTTTATTGGAGCTGCATCAAAGTGTGGTTGGTGAACAAACGAGCACCACACAAGCACCAATACAACAAAATCTCCTGTTGGCCAACGAACCGTCTGAGGTAGAGGCACTGCTCGCAGATACCGATCCAGATGAGATGACACCGAAGCAAGCACATGCTTTACTATACCAACTTAAGTCCATGCTTTAATTAATAAAAAAGCGGCCAACGAGCCGCTTTTTTGTGTTCTAAAATGATGTTGCGATTAGAACGTGTGGTTATACTGAAGACCAAATACCATCGCATGACCTTTTGAGCGGAAGCCCCACTGGCTTTGTGCTTTGTCAGTCTCGATAAAGTTTTGTGTCTTACCTCTTAGCAAGCTAATACCGAAGTCAAGAGTTGCTTGATTTGGTAACGTGTATTCAGCACCAAAAGAGTACCAAGTACGGTCTGTATCTGGGATTGAAATCGACAGTAAGTTTTCATCCGCTGGCGACTCATCATAAGCCATACCCGCACGTAACTTAACATAGTCATTTAGCTGGTAATCTGCACCAAATGCAAAACGTAGCGAGTTCGAGAAGTTTTCTTCTTTTGTGAATGCTGATTTAGAAGTACCGATGATAGCTTGTAGCTCATCAAAGCTGCTCCATCCTGTCCACAATACGCTGTAGTGTACAGAGGTCGCCGCATTTAACTTATGTGAACCAGAAATTTCAGCGATTGCAGGTAGTGTGATATCGACATAGCCTGGAACAGACGCATTACTCGTTCCACCCAAAGTTACTGGTAACGCGCTGCGGAAGTGACCATCAAAAGTGATGTCTGTTTCGCTACGGTAATGGAAACCAAGACGGTTGTTTTCATCGATTTGATAAGCAACACCTACGTTCCAACCAAAGCCTGTATCGTCGCCTTCAAGATGTACCGCTTCAAGGCTTGCTGGTTGACCTAAGTTATTCGCACCTAAGTTACGGATAATTTTTGCATCGGCATAGACATGATTCACACCTAATGCAACACTCCACTGCTCGTCTACCTGATATGAAGCTGAAATACCGGCATTCACAGTCACAATTTCAGTTTCACCGGCGATTTGACCGGCAACATAATCTTCATCAAACTCTGTCGCTAAGCCAAACTGCGAGTATACACCTGCACCGATGGACCACTTGTCGTTATACTTGTGAGTGGCATAAACCGCTGGAATAACTGCGCTTGGTGCGATGCTATTGTCATTTAGTGCTACAGCTGGAACACCATTGTTTGTACTCGTCCCTGTTAGGCTTACATCAGGCTGTACGTACATAGCCGCCACAGAAAGCTGAGTACCAGATAACTGCCCCATTAGCGCTGGGTTACGGGCAACAACTGAGGCATCATCAGCCACAGAAGCCTCACCGGCATAAGCACGGCCAAGTCCAGATACATTTTGCTCAGCTAGCTGAAAAGCAGCTGCTAATGCCTGCGAAGACGATAAAATCGCACCCGAGGCTATAAGACCTAATAATACTTTGTTCATTCTCTGATCCCCTGTGTAATTATCACTGACATGCCAATGACTAAAAAACTACGCTTTATGAACATCTAGCTGAGTTACACCAGCTCATTGAGTGAGCTCAGACACTTAGCTATTGTCACTTTACAAATAGGTTGAATATTAAATTCCAGACACCCTACCTAAAAGCTGACTAGAAATCTCCTTTTTTGCGACTTTTTGGAGATTAAGTGAACATTTAACGTACAAATTACGCACTTTACATACTCATCGGATGAGCAAAACCACGCAAATGATAATAGTTATTAATATCATTGACGACTTTGCGACTCTTATATAAACTCTTGGGTCTAAGTGTGAATTCATTTTTGAATGGCTACCCTAGCAAGGAGAACATCATGTCAATAGCATTACTACTTTTCGCTTTAGCATTTTGTGGTATTAGTGTTTATTGTCTTTGTAAAGCAAACTATTGTGCTTGTCGCCATGCTGGAGAGTGCGATAATCCTGTGAGCCAATTCTGGCTAGGCTCGATTGTTGCGGCGTTACTTTCTTTGCTACTCAGTTGTTCAGCATTACATTCGGAAAAGGGAACTTTGTTGTGGATCCTGATGATGGCAAGTTGTATGACAGGGGCGTTACTTTCAGCAAGGTGGCAGAACCTTAAACGACGTTGTAAAAATGCCTTTTCTCCCGCTGCACACTCAAAACCCTAAAAAACCTGAACTTTGGTTAAATAAGCAGTTGATCTCTTAACAAACGAGAAAGATTGATTTGGTAATCTAATGGCCGCACACTGGCAATCACTTTAATATCAGACCCACTTAGATCTACATCTTTGGCGGTCACATGATGCAAGTGCTTGGTATTATAAAATACCCGAACCAAGGGTGCGGTTGGCGCATGTTTATTCCCTTCAAGCACCAGCCCCAAACGTTCGTTTGTTAGCTTTACAATAGTACCTACGGGATGCACCCCCATACACTTTATAAAACGTTGTACAAGGATTGGATCAAATTGTGCTTTACTTGATAACAAAAAGCGCAGTGCGTTAATCGGCTCATCAGCTTCTTTGTGATACTGATCCGAGGTAATAGCATCGTATACATCAACAATCGCCATCATCCTCGCCGCAGTACTCAGTGCATCCCCCTTAATTCCGCGAGGATACCCAGTACCGTCTAACCGCTCGTGATGATTTATAATCATATCTAGCATGATAGGGGTTATCCCAGCTTCCCCTTTACTGAGTCCTAACGACTGTGCGACGTGTTTTTTCACCGCCTTGTACTCAAGCTCTGTAAAGTGACCTGGTTTATTAATTAACCCTTGTGGCAACTTCGCATGACCAATATCATGCAACATCGCTCCTGTGGCTAACTGTTCAATAATATGGGGCTGTAAGCCTAGGTGTTTTCCAAATACCGTGATCAAAATGGCACAGTTAGTCATATGACGCCAGTTATAGCCATCTTTGTCTTTGATCCGAGTTAAGATCGCCATAGCATTCGTGTTACGTAGCACCGAGGCGACAATATCTTTGCTCACTTCGTTAATCAGCGTCATGTCAACTTTCAAGCCTGAGGTAACATCACCATACAAGCTTTGGATCTTACGATTGTTGTTTTCAAACTTCTGCATTGCAACAGCAAATTCTTGCTGTAATGTTTGCTCTTTAGTTTGTACCTTTCGCTTACTTTTGGGCTTGCTACGCGCTGTCGATAAATTGCCCTCAATTCCCTGCTTGGGCTTCGTCTCGGGTTCATCTTCAGTTGTTTGAGGGGCTGGCTCTTGTGGTTTTTGATACTTTTGCGGTATGGGAATATCGCTTTGTGTAAAGTCTATCGTTAGCTCAAGTACCCCTTTGTCTATGAGCTTTTGAATGATCGATTCATCTCTAACCATTCCCCGCGATTTAATCTTAATACCCGCGTCAGATCTATGCTTGTGAACACTATCTACAAACATACCGGGTTTAAGATCTTCAATAGGGAGAATAATCTGCATGGATCATTTACACTGCGAGTTAGCCAATCAATATTAATACCATTGAATTAGATAAAACACCATCAATTCAGAATAAATTCACACTAATGTATGGATAAATTGCAAGCATTAAGAAAATCAATGTGAGCAGGTTTTGTACAAAGAGACAATAACATAATCAGACGAGTGAAAAGCCCTGCAAGCAGGGCTAGAGGCAGTGACTACTCTTGGAAATAAGTTCCCCAACCGTCATATTCAACACCAGTATCCATTGCAACCTTTTCAAGCTTTTCCACATCTTCCATAATTACATCAGTGTCAAGCTCAGCTTCTACAACAACATCAAAGCCCCAAATTTTACCACCGTCTTCTAGCTCAAGCTCAGCAGGCTCTTCAACATCATAACCAAGCTTAAACGCAGCTAATGCTGCAGCTTCTAGTTTGTCGAAGTCTTCACATACAAAATGATGTTCAACCTCGTATAAAGTCTCAGGGTTTGAGCCATCTTCCAGCAATGAAGAAACGATGTCTTCACTTATTTCACGCCAGTTTTCCATTATTTCAATCTCGCTTTTGCATCTAGTTCAGCTATTCTTTGTGCCATTTTAGCATGGATCCGTACCGCATGATCCCTTGCAGGAATTTCTGGGTCTAAATACTCAGGCTCAAGCATATCTATATATACTTTCCCGTTGTTCCAACGGTTTAACTTTATTTGTTCGTGTGTAGAGCTCATACATACTGGGATAATCGGCACATTGGCGCTTATTGCAGTATGAAAAGCGCCTGTCTTAAATGGTAACAACCCTCGTCCATAACTTCTCGTCCCTTCAGGAAACATCCAAACAGATAGCTTAGATTCAGTGATCTTTTTAGCTGACTTTGAAAGAGTCCCAAGCGCCTTTGAGCGATTACTTCTATCAATTAAAATATTGCCTGATAACCAATACATTTGGCCAAAGAAAGGGATCCACTTTAAGCTTTTTTTGCCCATGCTCACCGTGTTTTGAGGCACAATGGCAGGTAAAGTAAACAAATCATAGTTATTTTGATGATTTGCGATGTACATTGCAGGCACTACATCTTTGGCTTTTTTATGCCTTGTTATAACCAGTTCAACCCCAATAAATCGAGACATGTAGCCATACCACCTTGCAATTGTATGGACATTGTTGGCATGAAATGGGCGTACAATACACAATAGCAATCCTACAATACCGCTAGTAATGATAAATATTGCTAATAGAAGAATTCGTATAATGGCAATCAATTTAACCACTCCAGAACTAAAATCTGGCGCATTATAGTAAAATTAGCGAACACTTGTAAGCTCAAAGAAGTGATAGTTTAAAGAATGCGAGAAGCTTGAGAGAATATGCCAGTTAAAGCATTGATTTAAAATTAAAAATAAAATGCCGCTAGGACAGCGGCATTTCACACACGATTTATCATAAGTTGCAAATAATTAGCTCATGGCACTTTGCAACTTTTTCATTGCTGATTTCTCTAACTGGCGCACACGCTCTGCTGAGACATTATATTTCTCAGCAAGCTCTTGTAGAGTTGCCTTTTCATCAGCAAGCCAACGCGCACTAACAATGTCTTGAGAACGCTCATCAAGCGTTTTCAGCGCCGCAAATAAGCGGTTATGTGATTGCTCTTGCCATTGCTCTTGCTCAACCTCTTCAGCAAGATCACTGCTGGTATCAGTTAGGTATTGCACTGGTGAAAAGCTGCTTGTCTGCCCTTCATCTTCATCAGCGGACAAGTCAAAGCCCATATCTTGGCCAGCCATGCGTGATTCCATTTCACGCACTTCCTTCTCACTTACACCAAGCTCATTAGCAACTGTCGTCACTTCATCTTGGTTAAACCAACCTAAACGCTTTTTATTTTTGCGTAGGTTAAAAAATAATTTACGCTGCGCTTTGGTAGTCGCAACTTTTACAATACGCCAGTTTTTTAGTACATATTCATGAATTTCAGCTTTAATCCAATGCACTGCAAAAGAAACTAGTCGCACACCTACACTCGGGTCAAATCGTTTTACCGCTTTCATTAATCCGATGTTACCTTCTTGGATTAAGTCTGCTTGAGGTAAGCCGTAGCCTGAATAACTTTTCGCAATATGTGCAACAAATCTCAAATGAGACATGATCAGTTGCTTAGCCGCGTTAAGATCCCCTTCCTCCTGAAGGCGTGTCGCAAGTTCTTTCTCTTCCTCAGCGCCAAGCATAGGTATTGTGCTAACCGATTGAAGGTAACCTTCAACGCTCGCGCTTTGTTGCCCAGTTAGTGCTAGTGCGTATAAATCTTTAGTCATTTTTCACCTCAGTGATAAACCGTTCGTGTATGTTTAGCACTCTAACATCTAGAGTGCTAAATGCAATCTACTTTATCTATGGTATAAAATCAACCTTTTTATACCTTCATCAAAAATAGAGAGTAACCATATGAATTAAAAGAAAAATAAAAACAATGATTGATAAATATCAACGATATTATTTTTTTATGACAACGCTAAACTCATCATCTTTTTACGTTTAGCGCGTTAACTAACCTGAGCTTCAGGTTGTAAATGCCTCTCTAGCAGCTGGTTATACCAATTATATAAATTAAGCTTGCTATTTTGAGGCGAGAAAACTTTGTCGATAACACTGCTTCCGCCTCCTGCTATTGCCAAAGTACCTACATTCACGTAGGCAAGGCAAAAATTTGGCTACATTAGTATTAGACCTTATCCGGCTCTATTTCTTTAATATAACGCTGTACAGAAAGAAAAGAGCCAATAAACCCTAGTGTGACTGCAGTGCCAAGTAATACTAAAAGTTCGTTACCTACCAGGCCTTGCAATACGAAGCTACTTTGATATACGCCCACCACCGCTGAAACAGCAGACTCTAACCACCACAGCATAAGGGCGACACATATAAAAGCAACTAGCCCACCGACTATGCCATACCATACGCCAGTCCAAAGAAACGGCGCCTGAATAAACGCATTGGTTGCGCCAACGAGCTTCAATACTTGTATTTCTTCTTTTTTATCCATAATGGATAATCGTATCGTATTACCAATAATTAAGATAACTGCACTAAGTAACAGGAAACCTACAGTAATAACACTTTCTTTTAGCAGTCCTAGTAGCGCATTAAGTCGCTCAAGCCATTCAATATCGAGCTTACCAAAGTCAACTTCACGTTCTTTTTCCAGCTTGGACAAAAGCTCAGCTGCGGCTTGCGGCTTTCGATATCGACTTACTGGCGTCACTAAAACAACATCGGGTAACGGATTTTCATCTAAATAATTAAGTGCTTGGCCAAAACCTGACATAGTTTTAAATTCTTCGAGAGCTTGATTTTTACTTACCAGCACGACTTTTTCTATTTCAGGGTAGAGTGCTAACCGTTTTACCAAGGTTTGCGTTTGTGCCTCGGACATCTCTTCTTTCACAAACAGCGAAATTTCTGATGCTTCTTTAAAACCACTACTTACTTGCTGAACATTTTTAACAACAACATAAAGGGTTGCTGGTAAAGTTAGGCTTAACCCAAGCACCAAAATAGTCATCAAAGAAGCCATCGGGGTACGCCACATTTCACCTAAGCTTTGCACCCCTTGACGAATGATCATTAAGCAAAAAAAGTAAAAATGGTGAAATATTGACTTTTTATCTTGTTCAATCTGATTTCCACGGCCTTTAAACAGCAAGCTCATAATAAATTCTCCGCTAGAGGATCTTGCAACATGCGTCCTTGATTCAGTGTAAAGCTGCGATACTTCATTCGGGCGATCAGGCCAAGGTCATGGGTCGCAATTAATACTGAGGTGCCATGATGGTTAAATTCCTCGAACAGGTTCAAGATTTCCATAGACAACTCAGGATCTAAGTTTCCAGTGGGTTCATCTGCGAGTAGTAACGGCGGCGAATTTACGATAGCTCTTGCAATCCCTACCCTTTGTTGCTCTCCTCCTGATAGAACACTTGGATGACATCTTAACTTGTCTAACAAACCCACTTTGTCTAATGCAGCATGAACTCGTTTGGTGATCTGTTTATGATGTGTACCTTCGATAACTAATGGCAAAGCGACATTATCAAAAACACTATAACGTTCTAGTAGGCGATGGTTTTGAAAAATAATCCCGATGTCTCTGCGTACAAAAGGAACTTGCCTGTTAGTTACTGTGTTCAGATCTACACCGTTTATATAAACATGTCCTGCCGATGGTCTTTCCATTACGCTAACCAGCTTCAACAATGTACTTTTACCTGCTCCACTGTGACCGGTTAAAAATGCAAGCTCTCCATTAGCTAGTTCAAAGCTCACCTTTTCAAGTGCTTTATGTCCACCGGGATAAGTTTTGCTAACTTGCTCAAATTTAATCATGCTGGCCTCTTATACTTATTATTGCCGTTGGCGCTCTATCCTTGGCTATGGTAGCAATTAGGCAATCGACAAAGCGGGCAAATTTGCCCGCTTTATTATTGAACGCTTTACTTATTCTTGACTGAATAATGCCTCAATGAAGTCATCACTCTTGAAGGTACGTAAATCATCAATTCCCTCACCAACACCAATGTAGCGAATTGGTACTTTAAATTGATCTGCTACAGAGAAAATCACCCCACCTTTTGCAGTACCATCCAATTTAGTCAATGTGATCCCCGTCAGTCCAACTGCTTGATTAAATAGCTTAACCTGACTAATAGCATTCTGGCCTGTTCCAGCATCAATAGTAAGCATGACCTCGTGAGGTGCATCGGGATCTAATTTCTTCATTACCCGCGCTATTTTTTCAAGCTCCTGCATCAAATTATCTTTATTCTGGAGTCGACCTGCTGTATCAGCTATTAACACGTCAACATTTCGTGCTTTCGCAGCTTGGAATGCATCAAATACCACCGAAGCTGAATCTGCACCTGTGTGCTGTGCAATCACTGGAATGCTGTTTCTTTCGCCCCAGACTTGTAATTGCTCAACCGCAGCGGCACGGAAAGTATCACCCGCAGCTAACATAACCGACTTACCTTCACTTTGGAATTGCTTTGCAAGCTTACCAATTGTCGTTGTTTTACCAACGCCGTTAACACCTACCATTAAGATAACATAGGGTTTTTTGTCGGATGGGATTTCTAGCGGCTGTTCAGCCGTTTTTAAGATTTCCGACATTTCCTTTTTCATTAAGTCATACAGCGCTTCACCATCTTTGAGCTGCTTTCTATCTGCGGCGTCTGTTAGGTTATCGATTAGCTTCATGGTGGTTTCTACACCAATATCAGCCGTTAACAATTGAGTTTCAAGGTCTTCAAATAACTCATCATCAATCTTTTTACCTTTGAAGATTGAAGCGAAACCTGAGCCAATATTCGCTTTGGTTTTTAATAATCCCTTTTTAAGACGAGAGAAGAACCCTTCTTTTTTTGGCTTTTCTTGTGCTTGGCGCTCTGCCTCTGCTTGCTCAGCTGCTTCTTTAGCTTGTTGTGCCTGACGCTCTGCTTCTGCACGCTCAGCTGCTTCTTTAGCTTGTTGTGCCTGACGCTCTGCTTCTGCACGTTCGGCTGCTTCTTTAGCCAGTTGTGCTTGGCGCTCTGCTTCTGCACGCTCGGCTGCTTCTTTAGCCAGTTG
>NZ_RCSQ01000093.1:0-12428 GCF_004103255.1 Pseudoalteromonas sp. PS5 | reverse complement strand
TTCTAAATGAGAAATTTTTAATAGAAAAAGCCCCTAGCGGGGCTTTGAATTATCCACTGGAAGAGGATGATTAGAAGTTTACTGTGATCTCATTTGAGCAAAGCTCAGCAGATTGACACACTTTATAGGTGTAGCTAGTTGCCTCAAGGTCACGAGCAAAGTCTCTGTACTTACCTGTGTTAGAAACGGTTTCAAGTAGTCGACCATCTCGGTAAATTGATACCTCGCTAGCACTACTTCCTTCCCATGATAGTTCAACCCGGATAAAGCCTAAGCGAGATTTATTTGCCCGCACAAGAGACAGTGCGACTTCGTCACTGCTTACCACAACAGATTGCGCCGTTGTGTGACTATTGCCTTCGCTATCGGTAACAGTAAGTGCAACGTTATATTCACCGGATGCTGCAAACTCATGAATAGGGCTTGCATCAGTACTAGTGCTACCATCTCCAAAATCCCATGCCCAGCTGACAATATCATCATTGGGATCACGGCTTTCATCTGTAAAGGTTACGGCTAAACCTGATGCACTATAGCTAAAGCCTGCCACCGGTGGTTGTGGTGCTACTTCACCAAGACCCGTTAAGTTTAAAGTCCAGCTGTTTAGTGAGCCGGTGTCAATACCGGCATTATCAGAAACAGATAATATCCAGTCACCTGTTGCAACTTCACCATTAAATGCCGCTGAATTGAAGGTTTGATTAATGTTGTCTGTGCTACCGCCTTGACGGTTGTGCAGCGTCGCAGCAGTTCCTGCTGGTGACGTTAACGTCACAATTAGGTCTCCGATGAAAGTATGAGTAATATCTACAAGCGTATTACTGTCAAATACTGTAACAGTATCAGCAACAGTGATCACAGAGGTAATACCCGTTGCATCGTTGTCAGGAATATCAACTGTGGTGGTATTGTCATAGCTAAAGTCACTTAAGCCCTGCGGAAGTACATAAAGTCCAACCTGTTCGCTATCAGCTAAACCTCCAGACGTCGCGTTTAGAGTCAAATTATATTCGCCCCACTGCGTCGTGCTGGTGGTTGGTACTGATAACGTTACTGTATCACCAGGCATTGCTGTATCAGCAGATAGTGTTGCACCCTCAAGAGGTGAAGCCACTGCAAGATTGATGGAACCTTGCCAATCAGCAACTGATGTGAACGTGAACTCATAAGTTGCAGTATCACCAGCAACAATTTCTAGATTTGCTGGACGTGCTGAGACTCTAAAGCCTGGCTCAGGATCGGCATCTATAACAGCCTGATTTACATTTAATCGCGTGCCAGAGACCGTTTTATCGGTAAGATCTGCGTTTACGTCACCACTTTGCATAAGTAGATTTTTAAGCTCAACAGCACTCAGTGTTGGATTAACTGAAAGTACTAATGCGGCGGCACCGGCAACATGAGGTGTGGCCATAGATGTGCCTGAATAACTCGCATAGCCGCCACCTGGTACGGTAGACAGAATTGCGCTACCTGGCGCACCCATATCTACCGATGTTAATCCCCATTGTGAGAACGAAGACATAGCATCAGTATGTGTTGTGCTGGCGATAGAGAAAACAGTATCGTGATCATAGCTTGATGGATAATGTGGGTTTACATCATTATCAACCGCGCTGTTCCCCGCTGCGGCAACAAACAGAATATCCGCATTTTCGCTTGCTGTAATCGAATCAGACAGTGCTTGGCTGAATCCGCCACCACCCCAGCTGTTATTTGTTACGCGGACATTGTGGCCTGCATTTTTCAATGCAACCATATAGTCAATACACTCGATAGCATCAGAAGTAGAGCCTGAACCTGACGCATCTAGGAATTTACAGCCTACAATGGATACTTCATGGTTGACACCAACAACACCTGTAGCATCATTACCAGTGGCACCAATTGTACCAGAAACGTGAGTACCGTGACCTTGGTCATCCATAGGATCGCCGCTACCTGTGATTGCGTTGATCCCGTATACGTCATCGATATAGCCATTACCATCATTATCGATACCATCTCCAGCAATTTCGCCAGGGTTTACCCAGGCATTTGCTGCAAGGTCTGGGTGTGTGTAGTCCACACCTGTATCAATAACACCGACAATCACATCACGTGAACCAATACTAATGTCCCATGCCTCAGGTGCATCGATATCAGCATCTGCTGTTCCACCTGTTTGGCCGGTATTGTGCATACCCCAAAGTTCATCGAAGCGGCTGTCATCAGGGATCCCAAGTGCTTTGACCTGATAGTCTGGCTCTACATATTCTACCGCAGGGTGGTTAGCTAGCTTTTCAATAGCTTGTTTTGCTTTGATGCTATCAAGCTTAAAGTTTGCTAGTCGTCCTTTCAAGACATGGCGATATTTGTCATCTACACCGTCAGCGTTTAAATCCGATATTTTTGCTTTAACAAGATTTCTTGCGTTAGCGCGCAGTGCCGCGGACGTATTTTCTTTAAATACCACTAAAATACTGTCGTCAGCAGTTGCGGTTGTTGTGTCAATTTGAACTGCTGCTTGAGCGGTAAACGCAAATGCAGGTAGCAAAGCCAAAGACAATGCAGAAAGTTTTGATCTCATTTTAATAACCTTTTTAATTTCAAGCGCTTTTTATTATCACGCTGTTTTAGTTGGTAGTTTTCTGGTAGTGGCTGTGGTCTTTTTGGCAACGCTTTAAAACGTAGACGCAGAAATTCGGCTATGCAATGTAAAAAAAGGGTTAAATAAAAAAATCAGGCATTTTTATTGGTTTGCAAATTTAAGAATATATTATTTAGTTCTTTTTTGTGAGTAGAGATAAGCTAAACGCGATGGAACTTTAGTCATACTTTTTTTGTAGTTAAATTTTTGATTTGTAATGGGGTGTGATTTTTCATAGGTAAGTTGATGTAATTATGAGGTTATATATTTCATAAAACCTTCCTATTTATCTTCGGATGTTCCCAACTTAGAGTTAGAGATGACAAAACGTAATGGAATATATTATTTCAGCATATCAAGGTGGCTGCTTTGATATAGATTATGTTTTTCACTCAAATGTAACACTCTGGTAACTGGCTTAGGTAGGAGCGCTCAAATTATTGAGCCATAACAGGACGTTGATTAGGTGAAGGTGGTATTTAACTGAGTAAAGGCAACTGCTCAGACGCAACACTGAACACTTAATTTTAAAACAATATAATAAATCTCTAAGGAGAACAGTGTGAAGTTTTCAAAATCAATTGTGAGCTGCGCCATAGCACTTGCATTAACTCATTCGTTTGCTGCACAGGCTGATACAAAATCAGACAACAAAGCGCTTTCTACTTCTGCACTTTCACAAGTTGAGCAAATCAATGGTACTAGTAACCAGTTAAAGCTTTCTCAAACTTCAAGAAGCCACGGTGATAACGAACTAATCTCCGTTCAATCTGGTGTTTCCAACCTAACCGATGTAACAACAGTTGGTGATGATAATACGACGACAGCAGAGCAAAATGGTACAGGCAATGTTGCTATTATCACTACAACCGGTAATAACAATGAACAAGTGTACAGCCAAGACGGAGAGTCTAACGGCGCGCTTTCAGAAGTAACAGGTGATGATAACAACATTGATGTACAGCAATCAGGTGCTGGTCTGCTTGGTATTAATAACGAAGCGATTAACGTAGTAACCGGTGATCAGAATACCATCTCGGTGTCTCAAGGTTCCGGTGGTCAATGGTTCTATAACCTAGACATGCAAGGCAGCCAAAACGAAGTCTCTGCAACACAAACTGGCACTTGGAATGAGGCAACATTAGAGTCACTGCAAGGTGATATGAACCAAATAACCTTGACGCAAGACGGCTTGTACAATCAATACAAGGTGGTGAGTTTACAAGGTAACGAAAACGAGATTGAATCTAGTCAAAGTGGTGATTTCAATGTGGTTTCAATTGAGACAATCACAGGTGATGATAATCAAATAGAAATAGAGCAATCAGAAGGTAATAATAATAGCGTTAGCGTATTTGAAATTTCAGGTGATAGTAATGAGCTAGCGATAGAGCAAGAGGGTTCGGGTAACCAGTTTGCATCTGATTTACTTGTTGGTAGTGACAATGAGATTACCACAGAACAACGACGAGAAAACAATAACATTTTGGCAGATGTTGTTGGTGACAATAACGAGTTTAGCGCACTTCAGGTCGGCGATAACAATGATATGTACCTAGGTGTTGCAGGGAACAACAATGAGTTTTCAGCCGTGCAAATCGGTGATGGTAACGTTGCGCATATCGCCAATTTCAACGGTAATGATAATGATGTTGAGGTGGTTCAAACCGGCAGCAACAATGAAGCACTTGTACAGTCATCTTATCCAAACGTGAACTTGGCGAGTAATAACAATGCGCTTGATATTACTCAAGATGGTGACAGCAATGGTGTCGCTGTGACAATGAGCAGTGTTTTTGAAAGTAGCGCTAACCAAGTTGATATTGCTCAGTCTGGAGAGTTCAATGCCATTGATCTGATGTTAGAAGGCAGTCGCAATATGTTAGACATCACACAAACTGGCACTAATAACTTTGTTATGGGGATGGGATCTGACGCTTTTGTTATCAATGGTGATGATAATGCCCTAACAATTAGCCAAATGGGTGATGGTAACTTGGTACAAGGTGGCATTACAGGCAGTGGTCAAAACATCACGGTTACACAAGTAGGCGACAATAACGTTGCTACAATAACGCAGCAGTAACTGCGAATAAACGGGGGCTTAGTGAGCAGGCCCCCGCTTTGTACTGGTATCAATTTGTCTTGATGCTTGCTCAATTCGAAGGAGTAAACCTAGCGCTAATAGCGTTAAAAAAGTCTTATTTAGAACCACTAAATGGCAAAATTTTAACGGTATTATCGACAAGATTCTTTCGCCTCATAATACATCACTGAATGAAGCAAGTTGGTACTGTTTAGCCTATTTATCCTCAATTAATACTTGGCTCTAAACTGTAGTCTATAAGGAATATTCTCATCAGCATCGCCAAAATAACGAGCAGATAAGTCATGACAAAAATAATAATACTACTAAGTGCGCAACTTTTTTTAGCCAATATAGCAGTGGCACAACAAGATGTTGAGATCGATGGTTTGGTGATGGATCAAAGTATTAGCCGGTTTGGCCATCAATTTTATTCCCAATTCTCACAACTTTGGCGAGATGTGCCAAATTCAACTGGAATTAACATTACGGTTAAAGAAACCGTTTTACCAAGAGCTGGTACTCGATTGGAAGTGTTAATGAATAATAAGCCTGTGTACGCAACTGCAATGGGAAGGCGAGGTGGCTCTGTTGACGAGCGTGTTGAAACCGCGATTTTTACGGTAATGGATGCGATGGCTAAGGCGCAGTATCAGCAAAGTGGATCTGAAGATTTGGCAGCTAGTGGGTGGTAAAATGAAGATAATAAAAATAACACTGTTACTCGGCGTGTTGAGCTGTGTTCACAGCGAAAATAGTATGGCAACTGAGTTGGTCTATAAGCCAATTAATCCAGCTTTTGGTGGTAACCCGCTAAACGCCAATATGTTACTAAGTAAAGCGCAATCACAAAATAAGCACCGAGCTCCGATCATTGAAAAGACTTATGATGAGAAGTTTCAAGAATCGCTAGAGCGAACATATCTCAATCGTTTGGTCAGAGAGATCACGGATGTGGCTTTTGGTGATGATGTAAAAGATAGTATTTTTGATCAAGATGCCACATTTATGAGTGGAGATTATCAGATCCAAGTGATCACAAGTACGCCAGACACCATTACGGTGAGGATTACTAACACTTCGTCAGGTGAAGAAACGATCCTAGAGGTTCCTAGGTTTTCAGTCTCTCCCGACGGAGGATTTTAAATGTACCGACTAGTAGTAATTGCCATCACGCTCTTTGTAACAGGTTGCTCTAACCTGTCTCGTGTTTTACCTCCTTCGCAGAGTGCTGCTATCGCATTAACAGAAACACAAACGTTTGCAGAGCTAAAAGCGCTACCTAAGCCCAGAGGTCGAATACCTGTTTCTGTTTATTCCTTTCGCGATCAAACCGGTCAATATAAGCCACAAGATAATGTTAGCTCTTTTTCTACCGCAGTTACGCAAGGCGCAAACTCAATTTTGATGCAAGCGCTACACGAGACCGACTGGTTTATTCCGGTTGAACGAGAGGGGCTACAAAACCTATTGACCGAGCGTAAAATTATTCGTGCAGCCAATGATGACAACGATGCTGCGCCATTACCGCCACTTACAACCGCAAAAATCATTTTAGAAGGCGGGATCATCAGTTATGACTCTAATATTCGCACGGGTGGATTAGGTATGGAGTACTTTGGTATTGGTGCTTCAGAGCTTTATCGAGAAGATGTCATTTCAATTTATATGCGCGCTGTTGATGTGCGTACTGGGCAAGTATTATTGTCTGTTGCAAGCAGCAAAAAAGTACTCTCAATGGAAGTTCGAGCCGGTTTTTTTCGTTACGTAAGTTATAAGCGGCTGGCGGAAGCGGAAGCAGGGTTTAGTGATAATGAGCCGATGCATATTTGTGTGACTCAAGCAATTGAAAAAGCGTTAACGTTAATAGTGAAGCAAGGGATAGAAAAGGGGGTCTGGTCAGCGGCTAATGCTGTTTAGTGTACGGGCTTGGTCGTATAGAGTCAGGAGTAAAATGCCGAGGTAAGCACCTCGGCAATGGCATTACTGTGCAAAGGCATCTTGTAGTGGCGGGACTACTTGTTTTTTACGGCTTAGTACACCGTCTAACCATACTTTGCTTGCTTCTGGTTCAACATTATAGGCTTTAGCAATAATTGCTTCATCATCAGATGCGATTAGCATTTGTGAGCCTTCTTTCATGATGTCAGTCAGCAGTAACATCACACTGTGGCGGTTACCTTCAGCTTTTAACTTGGCAATATCAGCGTGTAGCTCATCTTTGATGTTGTCGAACACAGCAAGATCAACGACTTCAAGTTGGCCGATCCCAACAAGGTTTCCATTCATATTGAAGTCTTTAAAATCACGCATTACTAAATCACGCACTGGAGTGCCATCAACTGCAGATTTTACTTTGAACATTTCCATGCCCAGTGCTTTTGCGTCATCAACACCAGCAATCTCAGCTAGCGCTTCAACACATTTAATATCTGCTGTAGTACAAGTCGGTGACTTAAAGATCACGGTATCGCTTAAAATTGCACACATCATGATGCCTGCAATATTTGCTGGGATCTCAACATCGTAAAAGTCATACATCATTTTGATAATCGTGTTACTACAACCGACTGGACGGATCCAACATTCTAGTGGGGCAGATGTGGTCAGATCGCCAAGCTTATGGTGGTCAACAACGCCGACAATCGTCGCTTTATCAATGTCATCAGGTGCTTGCGTCTTTTCAGTGTGATCTACGATGTAAACCTCTTCACCTGCGTAGCTCATTTTCAGCTCAGGCGCTTCAAAACCAAAACGGTCAAGGATAAACTGAGTTTCAGGTGATACATCACCTAAACGTGATGGGATTGCCTCTTCACCAATTTGATTTTTTAAATATGCAAGTGCGATTGCACCACAGATTGAATCTGAATCTGGGATCTTATGACCCACAACATACATTGCCATTGACGGAACTCCTAAAAATTTTGCCCACATTCTAGCAAAATAACTTGTTAATTAAATAGTCTAAATGTGCAATTTACCCCAGTTAGTTTGAGTTCAAGATAGCAAGCCTGCTTTAGGAAAGCATTGGCTTTTATAGCTTTGAATGTGGTAACGAGCATCTATAAGTGAGGGAAACTTTAGCCTTATTCATCTGTGCTGATGTTATACTCATGAAATGAATAATTTCGCTATTTGATAAGCTTAGTTAAGCGCCAAAGCGAATCGCTAAAAGGGCTTACATTATCAAGAGCAGTGGTTAGCGAGCAGATAGCTATAAAAATAAAAGCAAAAGGTCAGTAGATCCTAGGAGATAGCTATGATCCAAATGAGCCGTAAAGCATGGAATAACGTGGTTATATTTTCCATGCTGCTGATGATTTTCTTTCTCAATGGGTTACATTACAAACTGAATCCAACAGATGAAAAAATGGGAATACAGGCGGTGTTACCAGCGCAAAGCTTTGTCCTGACATTAGCGTTTCCCGGTTATAAGATTGAACGTATTGGTACTAGCTGGCGTATAGAACTGCCAAAAGGCGCGACGCAGTCTTATAGCGTGTCAGAGCTTAGTGCAATGGTCTCAAGTTGGCAAAAAGCCCAGCTTAATGTTATTGAAAAACCAACACAACTAGGTGAAGCGCTTAGTGTCGCGCGTATTTGGTTAGCGACACATGAACTGCCATTAAGCTTTCAATTATATCAACATAGCAACAGGTTGATTTTGTTTGATAAGCATAAACAGCGCTGGTTTGAGCTTGATGAAGCACAGGTGCGCGCCTTGTTTTTACCCATATTATTTAGACAGCAAGAAATATAGAGCTAATTATGCCTGAATTACCAGAAGTGGAAGTAAGTCGGTTGGGCATTCAACCCTACTTAACTGAACAAGTGATCACCCATGTAAAAGTCTATAACGAGAAGCTAAGGTGGCCTGTACCCCAAGACGTGCATTTGTTGGAAGGGGAGCAAGTCACCGCCGTGAAGCGCCGCGCTAAATATCTCTTAATTGAGTCGGCTCATGGCACCGCAATATTGCATTTGGGTATGTCGGGGAACTTGCGCGTTGTTGACCAAGGTGAACCGCTTAAAAAGCATGATCATGTCGAAATTATCCTCGCTGGTGGCAAATCACTTCGGCTGAACGATCCCCGCCGCTTCGGGGCTTTTTTGTGGCAAGCAAAAGGAGCACTACACCCGACTTTAGCAAAACTTGGTCCTGAGCCTTTGACTGTTGAGTTTACTGCGGAGCATTTGTTTGCAATGAGCCGTGGTAAAAAGCAAGCAGTTAAGCAATTTATTATGGATAACCACGTAGTCGTGGGGGTAGGGAATATTTATGCGAATGAATCCTTGTTTAAAGCTGGGATCCACCCTAAAAAAGAAGCAGGAAAAATATCCCTTAAACGTTATCAGGCACTTGCGCCCATAATTAAGGAAACCCTTAGTGCGGCGATTAAACAAGGCGGTACTACGCTAAAAGACTTTGCACAAAGCGATGGTAAACCTGGCTATTTTGCCCAAGAGTTACTGGTGTACGGACGAAAAGGTGAACCGTGTGTTACTTGTGAAACTTCATTGAAAGAAGTCCGATTAGGACAGCGAAGTACAGTGTATTGTCCCAAATGCCAACGATAAATAGTTTTAGAGTTTGCTTATTTTTTAAGTTTGTTTTCGCAGTCGTTTGATTGGTATTGTATAAGGTAGAGCCTGTGTAGGAGAGTTGCTTTATGTCAGTCAGGCGATAAAGAGTTTGTGCTGCTGTAAAGTTTCCTTGCCCCCTGATAGAGCAACTCAGTAAAAATGTGGATCAAGCGTTGCCCTTTAGGTTTACCCAAGTGCGCCTTGTTCACGATTGCCCAACTTCTGCTTTGACTATTGGGCGGCAAGTTGAGCACCGCGACCAAAGTACACTCAAGGAGCAAAAATCAAAGGTCAACAGGCTCTAGTTACCAGCCGTTTTAAAATCAATTTTAACTTGGTTATCTTGCAATGAGGCTGTGCAAGGTGGATAGCTGCGGGTTGTTTTATAAACGCGATCAAATATATGTATTTCAACGCCAGAATGCAGCGCTTTATTTGCAGATAATTTTGTATTTTCTAACAGTTCATGTAAGTCATGGTCGAGCTGATAGAGCTGCTTCTCTAGCAGCTCGGCTTGCTGGCAATAGTGCATTTGTGTCGCACCTATCTTCGTTTTTAGCTGTTGCTTTTTCTCCGTGTCTTTGACTAACTCTGCTTTTTCAATAGCTTGTTGGAGTTGGTCTAAAGATTCATTGGTCGCTGCGACTTCTTTGAATAATGTGTCGGTATCTTCAGTGATTTGAATCCCTTTACGGGCTAAGTAAATCATCATCTTAGCCCCAGAACCACTGCCTATCTCTCCTGCTACTATCATCTGAGCATCAATGATAGAGCCGCCGATGAGTTTGCCATTAGGGTGCTCCCCAGTGCCTACTTGAACCAGCCGCTGCGCTTTGATATCACAATGGTTACTTTGCTTATTGATAAATACATTTTCACCTTCAAGGTAAGTATACTGACCATGAGCGATCTCGACATTGCCTTTGGCGCTGAGTTTGCAAGTTAAGCCTTGTTCGTTATTTTGGTGGTCAACATGACCTATAACGCCACCTTTTACTTCGATATTCCCACCAGCAACTAGCTCTCCTGATTCTACTGTGCCTAATATCGTTATATCTCCTTTTGCTGTAACCCGCATGCCCGGTTCAACATTGTGTGTGACAACTACGCTCCCATTGAAGTCAACGTGGCCACTTTTTACAGTTACATCAGCAATGGTAAAAACATCGTCTACCCGCATACCGTTACTTACGTCTGATGGGCACCCCGCAATTGTTGCTATGAGCTCAAGAGGATTACTGGGATTAATTTCTGTACCATCACCTGCCATCAACTGAAAAGACTCTCCAGCTTTGGCTTCAATGCTTTCACCTGTGACAGTAAACCCTTCTTTACCTGGGGTTGCTGGTCTTTGTGTAACCAGTAGATCTCCGGGGGAAACACTTGCGAGCTTGCCAAAATCACGCATATCCACAGTGCCATCTTCACGCATTCTTGGTTGTTTAAGACGTTCTTTTAGCGTTTGTACATGAGGTAATAACTTGGCGGATTGACCATCTTGTGGCGGTCGCCCTTGTGCGATGATACCAGAGGCTTCTTCACCGGGAGGTAATTCAAACTGTTTGCTTAAAATCTTTTCGAGGTAGGCTTGCTTATAGCCACGACTAACGCCCGCTTTGATTATAACCTTCTTGGCTTCTTCTAATGAAATCGCTTTACCGCCGCGTGCGGTTTCCAGTTGCCCGAAAGCTTGCATTTTGTCGTCGCTGAGTGTCACGGTAAACTCAGCGTCATATTGTTTCGCGACAACAAGCTGACTTTCAGGGAAGTCACTCTTGAAGTAAGCGTCAATAGATTCATGGTCAACTTCACAGTCGGCAAACTGCGACTTTTCAAGCGCTTCGATGATAAAGGCTGCACTTGGCGGTGAAGCAGATTTCACATCCATTAAAATGTTGCCATTATGCGCAAGTTTGAACACGATCATCGCCTCGTTTATTTTTTGTCCTATAACTTCAGCTTGCTAAATAAACGTTAATTGGTCAAGTGCTTAGGATGATTTTCTTACCTAAATATGGGCTCAGTTACAAAACACTCGACTATTGTCCATTTACACTAACTTTATAGGGCAATATAGATGTCTCAACTTTGGGTGGGGGCAGTCTTGCTATATGGTAAATTAAGTCTCTGTGTTACTGAACGTTTTATCGCTTGATGGCATGCGTAATGAGTATGGTCGCTAACAATCTCAACTTAAAAGGCTTCAGGGTCGCTACGTGCTTTATGTAACAACAGCTTAATCGCTTCAGGGATGACTTTTTTATGTGTTGAAATAGCATAAAAATATTCATAAATATCAGGTAAGTCTTGATAGTGCGTTAACACCCCTTGAGCAATTTCGTCTTTTACCACCACTGCTGGTAATACCGCCACAGCACCACTGTCTCTTGCAAGCAGTCGCATCATTGCCATGTCATCCACCTCAGCAAGTATGTTAGGAAAGAACTGGTGTTGCGCGCATAAGGCATTAAAAGCAGTGCGGAGATCAGAACTTGCTGGGGGTAAAATCCAGCGGGTGTTAGCAAAGCCTTTTGGAAACAATGTATCGGGTTTGTTTTGAGGTGGGCCTACAATGGCTAGCGGTTGCTTTGCCACGAGCTGACATTGCCAGTATGGATCGGATGTATCCAAGTTAACTGTGCGGTTGGTTAGTACTAAATCCAGTTCGTGCTTGGTTAGTCCGTTTAGTAGCTCAGAGATACTGCCTGATTTCAATTTAAATTGAACATCACAGCGCTCCATCAATGGGGTGATGAATGCCTCGACAAAGTTACGTGAGAGAGTTGTTAAAACCCCAATCGTAACATGAGTGGTAGATTGCACGCCTTTACTTAATAACGCCTCAAGTTCCTGTCCTGTAGTAAAAATATCATCCGCATAGCTAAGTACTTTTTTACCCTGCTCGGTAAGTATTAACTGTCGGCCGCTGCGTTCAAATAATGCAACTCCGCTATTGTGCTCTAGCTGCTTTATCTGTGCTGAAAGTGCAGACTGTGACACATGCAGATCTTTAGCTGCTTGAGTCAGGTTACCTTGTTTGGCGACTTGCCAAAAGTAATAAAGGTGATGATAGTTGAGTCGGCTCATTTATACCAATTTGCTTAATTAAGTAGTCTATTTTGAGGC
>NZ_RCSQ01000092.1:0-13293 GCF_004103255.1 Pseudoalteromonas sp. PS5 | reverse complement strand
AGAGAGTCCATATATGGTATTACATCAAGCTTAACGAGTAACCGCGTTTGTTGCGAGCGAAGTTTTCCGATAGACCTAAATACAAAGCAGGCCATTTTCAATCATGTCTAATACTTCTGCATAAAAGCTAGATATAAGCCTCTTTACAGCATTAATTTGTGCAGACAAGAACAAGATGGAGTTTTTCCTACCACTCGCCTTTCGTCAATTAATGAGATTTAGGTTTTATCGAGCGACCAGGCTTTTCTTCTAGCGGCTTATCTGGCCAACGGTGCTTGGGGTATCGGCCACGCATCTCTTTAGCTACATCAAAGTAAGAGGTGCGCCAAAAATTTCCTAAGTCACTGGTAGTTTGAATAGGCCTTTTGGCTGGCGACAATAATTCGAAGCGTACCGCAACCTTACCACCAGCCAACATGGGTGACTCTAGCTGTCCAAACATTTCTTGCAGCACCACGGACACCGTCGGACCTTGATGCTCGTCGTAGCGGATCAAGACACGTTTTTCACTGGGTGTAATATAAAATTCGGGAGCCTGTGACGCTAATTGTTGCTGTTGATCCCACGTCAGTGTTGCCTGTAGCAAATTAAAGATGTCCAATTGTTTTAATTGCTTAATAGTACTCACACCGCTGAGATAAGGCAGCAACCACGTATCTAACTGCGCGATTAAATGGGCTTCTGAGATACACGGAAATTCATCCACGTGTTCGCCAAGCCATTTCGCTCGTGCAAGCCAAGCTTGACTTTTTGCGGACCAGTTTAATAGCCCAAGTCCTTGTGAAGTTAAAATATCCTTCACACATGACTCAAATTCACAAACAGGGATCTGACTTAGGTTTTGTTCTTTTAAGATAAGTGCCTGGTAACATAGACGGCGACGCCCAAGTATCGCTTCTTTTTTATTGTCTAGCTGATAATGGGTTTCCTCGCTTAACTGCGAGGCTAACTGTTCAAGGAGTAGGCTCTGGCTCACCGCACAAGCCAGATATACTAGGCCATCTTTGTTTTTCCCATCCACATCACATACCACTAAATATTCCTCACCTTGCAGCGTATCTGCTTCGCGTAGCGTTACGCCTCTACCATTGGCAAGTAAATAACGATTGTCACCGTGAGCACGCTTTTGCGCAGCGCGGTCAACAAAGGCATGCAGTAGCAAACTAGCAGTACGGTTATGTATATCGGTAAGTGAGAGGCGTTCGATGTTTAACACAATGCCCAACTTTTTAGCAAAAGACTTGGCTAAAGTAAGTACAACTTCAGTGGTCGCACGATGCAGGCGGTAGGCACTAGTGGCGGTCTTTTTGTCTTTACTATACTCAACTAATGCCAACAATCGCCGAGTAATATCACTGTTTTTGGCTTGTATTTGAATATCTCGTTCACTTAACATCGCTGCTAACAAGCAAGCAATTTGCTGTTCTTGTAATGTGCTACTTTGCAATAGCATGCTTGCCAACCTTGGCGCAACCCCCAGCGCCAATGCCATTTGCCCAGCGGTTAAAATTTTATTTTGTTCATCAACGAGGTTTAGCGCGTGATTAAGTTGACGGGCAACCGTAAAGTGTCGTTCTGGCGGTGCACTTAGCCAATTAGCATCTTGGTATTGCGTTATACCCCAAGCACTTAACTCCAACGCTAGCGAGCAAAGATCGGTGGTCGTTATCTCTTCTGGCTGAAAGTCACTCAAGGTATTGTGCGCACTTTCTTGCCATAAACGTAAACAGTACCCTGGCTGTAAACGTCCTGCTCGTCCTGCCCTCTGAGTGGCAGAAGCTTTAGATATCATTACCGTGTCCAACCGAGAGAGGCCACTTTTCACATCATAAGTCAGACGCTTTTCAAGTCCTGAGTCAATCACTACAGTGATCCCTTCTATGGTCAGACTGGTTTCAGCAATATTTGTGGCAAAAATTACGCGTCTCACCGCGGCACTTTGTTTGCTCAATACTTTTTCTTGCTCTGCCAATGGTAAACCACCGTATAGCGGCAAGCATATAATGTCCTCTCCAAGTGTGGTTTTGCAGGCTTCTATGCAGCGTACTATCTCTCCTTGACCTGGGAGAAACACCAAAATATCGCCACTCTCTTGCACCCTAATTACCTGTTGCAATGCACGCAGAACATGATCAGACAAATACTGCGACGGTTTACCAAAATAGGCGACGTCAACGGGGTAAGTTTTTCCTGGACACGTCAGTATCGGGGCATCATCGAGATAGCGAGATAACAGTGCGGTATCTATGGTTGCCGACATGACTAGCAGCTTTAGGTCATCTCTGTAAGCTTGTTGTACTTCATATGCCAGCATCAAGGCTAAGTCAGCATGAATAGAGCGCTCATGAAATTCATCAAAAATAATCAAGCCAACATCCACCAGCTCAGGATCCGCTTGCAAACGGCGTGTTAATACCCCTTCAGTGACTATCTCTAACCGTGTTTTAGCCGACAGGCGTTTTTCGTTGCGAATTTGGTAACCCACCCGCTCACCAACGGTTTCTCCTAGCTGCTTTGCTAAATAATGCGCAATAGATTTAGCTGCAACTCGACGTGGCTCTAGCATGATAATTTTTTTATCACCGAATAAGCCTGCCTGTAATAATCGCAGCGGTACTAAGGTAGATTTACCTGCACCCGGCTCCGCTTGTAATACCAAACGACTATCTGAGGCAAGTGTTGAAATAATATCGGGAATAACAGCTTCTATGGGTAACAAAACGGGTCGTACTTTTTAGGTTGTTTTACCCTACATAATACACTTAAATGGCGCCATAATGTATGCTATTGCCTGCACAGCTTGTTACCCCGCTTTTCGAGAATAGATAAGATCAGCAAGATTTGAGAGCGTGCTCAGTCTCCCTGTTTGTAAATACGTCTGTAGGTTATGTGCAAGTGGACTGCTGCCGCTAAGCTCCTCACCCTCTCCTGCTAAAACACCGACCCACGCGTTTCTGCGCGATGCTTTTGCAAGATATAACCCACCATCAGCCAATTCTAGTACGTGCTCCCAGCCAAGCTTTTCAGGCTCACTAGGGTAAAAAGGAAAAGGAGCGAAGCCGATTGAGCAAGTGCAATTGATAACTTGGTCATTGACGATAAAAGGGTAAATTTCCACTTGCCGCCTGATCCGCTCCATCACTTCCTGTGCTGCCACATAGTCTAAATCAGGCATCACCAACAAAAACTCTTCTCCACCCCAGCGAACTATCGTGTCTGACTCACGAGTGCACTGCTTTAAAATTTCAGAAAAATCTTGTAAAACTATATCACCAGCGGCATGACCAAAAGTGTCATTGATCCCCTTAAAGTGATCAATATCTACAATCACAAAAATAAGATCTGCATTGCCTTTTGGTGGCGCACCGTGCCAAGCTTGACGGCATGCTTCAATTTTACTGTCAATAACACTAAAAAAATGATGGCGATTATTAAGTCCTGTCAGGCTGTCTGTAAAGCTCAAGGTTTGCAGGCGTTTGTTGCGCTCAGCAAGCTCTTCTGTTCGTGCTGTGACTTGGCTTTCAAGTCGTTTGGTGTACTGCCTATTTTGCCAGCGCCAATAAATCACTGTGATAAGCGTAAAGGTAAGTAGTGCAATTAACAGCCAACGCTGCTGATTGAGCCTTGCATTCTCAATCTGCTGTTGGTGAGCAATAATAAGCTTTGCCTGCTGAGCATTATCACGCTCAAGTGCATCAAGCGCTTGTTGTTGCTGCGCAAGCGAATACTGCGCTTCGAGTTTCAAAAGTTTGCTATTACGCTTTTGCAAATTTAACGACTTTTCAGTCACAGTATATCGCTTTAGGTATCGATGCGCTTGTTGATAGTTACCTTGCTGGGCATACGCTGCCGCTAATGTCCATTGAAGCTGAGACTGAAACAGCAAAAATCGCGTACCTAATGTGATTTCTAATCCCTGTTGAGCAAGTGTTATCGCATCTTTATATTCACCGGCTTGTAACGCGATCCGCGCTCGCTGCACCGCAGCCATAATGCGCATCCGCTGATTCTTCATCAGGTAGTTTTGCTCATCCAACTTTTGGATAATTGCGCTTGCTTGTGGGTACTTACCGAGCTGCAAATACGCCCATGAACGCGTTAAGCTTAACTGTGCGATAGTTTCTTGACGAACAGAGGAAGCTAACGGCGTGGCTGCGGTTTTAAGTGCCAATCGATATGCGCCTTTATCCATATATAGGCGTGCTTGCCAGAGCATAATCTCAGCATGTATCTGCGCGTTATCGTCAATTGTTTCTATCAATTGTAACGCTTTGTCTAAATACCGCTGTGCAAGATCAAAACTTTCAAGGTCGATATCTAGATGTGCAATGGCAAGATAAGTCGTGGCCTTAAGCATAGTGTTAGCTTCAGATCCAGCGAGTTGCAAAGCTTGTTGATGCAGATCCAGCCCAGCTTCAAACTCACCAAAGTGTTGCACTACACTCCCCTCAAGCAATAGAGTTTTAATTTGCAATTCTTTATCACCCTGTCCCCGTGCTTGCTCTTTGAGGGCACGAATACTGGGCAATAGCGACAAATCATAATCTTCTTCCACTGAAAGTAGCAAAGCATCGTACATCTGCTGCATGTGTGCTTTAGATTCATAAGCCAACGTACCAAAGGACGGCAAAAGTGCAAAAACGACACCAAACACCATAAGCAAAAATTGCATCAATCTACCTCAACTAACATTTTTGCATTAGCCACCTGCCAATTCGCAACCCTTTTGTTAATAAAGCCAGACTCAGTAAGTGCTCGCTTTATGATCCCCCTTTGCTTTAATACGTTTAAACCACGATTTAGCGCTGCAAATATTTGCTCACCTTCTGGGTGATTTTTACTTACAACGAAATGGCGAGAATCGGGTAATACAACTTTAATGTCTTCTATAGGAACATATTCTTTCCCCTCAAAGGTTAACACCAAAGAATCGCTCACACTGAAGTTGATCAACATGGTATCAACCACATTGCTTTCCACCATCTCTAACATAGTTTCCCATGGACCTATAAAACTCACCATGTGTAAATCTGTATTCATCAGGGCTCGCCAATCAACTGCCCATCTCGGGTTAGAAACCACATCAAGCTGCCTCAATTGGGACAGTGGAGTCTGTTGCAACGCGACATTGCGCTTTGTAACATACAAACCCGCCTCATATTCACCAACCTCAACAATAGGCTCAGAAATAAATAATGCGCCTCGATAATCTACGATACTTTCATGCCAAACACTGCGGGCCAGAATTAAGCTCTCTCCTGCTATCAGATCGGAAAACTCTAAAATATTGGCAGATGGTTTTGGGTTGAATACAACTTGGCGGGTTTCGCCACCGAGAAACAGCGCTTGTTGCAGTAACACCATTTCGATGATTTCGATATGAGATCCCTTGGTTGTGGGATGAAAGGTGTCAACATCTAACACATGACGACCCGCAAGAAAGTCTTCGTAGCGTTGACTGAAATTTTCACTGCTAATGATGTCTACAACAAGCTGGTTGCTTCCCCAGCTAATGGGCGAAATAAACAAAAGCCAACATACCCACTTCATTTTCATTGTTGACGAAAACCTTATTATTAACAGTTATTCAATCTAGTATACGTTAGTTTAGTCTCCATTGTTAACTACAAAACAACATTATCTAATAAATTTGGATGCTTAATTTATCTAGCTCAAGGTTTGAATTTGGAACTATGTTAATTATTTTATTTAAGTGGTTTATTTTGAGGCAAGAAAATCTTGTCCGTCACATCGCTTTCACGCCCTGCTCACGCCGAGGTAACTACATCTGTAGGCAAGGCAAAACCTTACTATTTAGTTATTCTAAATAAGAAATTTTTAACGCAGTTAGATTTCTGCCTTCAAATTGAACAAGTATTAAGGCTAATTGGTATCAGTTATAGGATGTGTTGTTTAGCGCAATAAAAAGCCCTAAAGAAATAGGGCTATATCATCATCCAGTTTATGTCGTTTCGTAGCCGAGGTTTGGGCTGAGCCAGCGCTCAGCTTCCGCTAATGACATCCCTTGGCGCGTCGCATAATCTTCAACTTGATCTTTTTGAATAGTCGCAACGGCAAAGTACTTAGAATCTGGATGCGAGAAGTACCAACCCGACACCGCAGCTCCCGGCCACATGGCGTATGAACTAGTCAGCTTCATACCGATACGGTTTTCGACATCTAACAGTTGCCAAATTTTTTGTTTCTCGGTGTGCTCAGGGCACGCTGGATAACCAGGCGCCGGACGGATCCCTTGATAGTTTTCACGAATAAGCTCTTCATTACTTAGTGCTTCATCCGCAGCAAACCCCCAGTGCACTTTACGCACTTGCTCATGAAGATATTCGGCAAATGCCTCGGCTAAGCGATCTGCAACTGCCTTAACCATAATCTTGTTGTAGTCATCTTGCTTAGCATCAAATGCCTCTGCTAAGTCATCTTCTTCAAGACCACCGGTGACGGCAAATGCACCGAAATAATCAGGAGTGCCTTTAGGTGCAATATAATCCGACAAACAATAGTTAGGAAAATCGGTTTTTTCGGTTTGCTGGCGCAGCTGACATGACGTAACCAAGACTTCACTTCGTGACTCATCTTTGTAAATCTCAATATCGTCACCCACGCGGTTAGCCGGGAACAAACCAATCACACCAAGTGGCTGCAAACTACCATCTCGCTCTAGTTGATCTAACATGGCATTGGCATCATGAAACAGTTTTTGCGCCTCTTCACCAACCACTTCGTCTTGCAGAATACGTGGATATTTACCAGCCAATGACCAAGTCATAAAAAATGGCGTCCAGTCGATGTAATCGCGCAGAGTTTTGATGCTCACATCTTTAAACTCAGTGATCCCCAACTTACTTGGTACCGGTGGCGTATAGTTTTGCCAATCAAGTTTTGCAGCATTATCCCGAGCTCGCGCTAAGGTAACCGGTTTTGAGCGTGGCTTTTTACGCGCTTGTTGCTCTCGCACTTTGACGTATTCATCCGCGGTTTTTGCCAAAAATTCGGGCTTTTGTGTTTTACTTAACAGGCTAGATACCACACCAACCGCGCGACTGGCGTTATTGACGTAAATCACACCTTTATCATACTGAGGTTCAATTTTAACTGCGGTATGGGCTTTCGATGTGGTAGCACCACCAATGAGCAATGGAATATCAAAGCCGCGGCGTGTCATTTCTTTAGCGACATGCACCATTTCATCAAGAGAAGGCGTAATAAGGCCAGACAAGCCAATGACATCAGCATTTTCATCAATGGCCGTTTGCAGGATTTTTTCTGCTGGCACCATCACCCCTAAGTCCACAACTTCGTAGTTATTACATTGCAGTACCACGCCCACGATGTTTTTGCCGATGTCGTGTACATCGCCCTTAACTGTGGCCATGATCACTTTACCGTTACTTGAGCCCTCTTCTTTTTCTGCCTCAATGTAAGGGTCGAGGTAGGCCACCGCGCGCTTCATCACTCGAGCAGATTTCACCACTTGTGGCAAAAACATTTTGCCCGCGCCAAACAAATCGCCAACCACGTTCATACCATCCATCAGAGGCCCTTCAATCACTTGAATTGGCTTATCAAACAGCTGACGACAGGCTTCGGTGTCTTCGTCAATAAACTCTGTGATCCCTTTAACTAGCGCGTGTTCCAAGCGTTTTTCAACTGGCCAAGAGCGCCACTCTAGATCTTCTTTTTTGTCTGCTTGCGCCATACCTGAATATTTAGGCGCTATCTCAACCAATCGCTCGCCAGCACCAGCGTCGGTATTGAGGATCACATCCTCAACGGCATCACGGAGCTCTTTTGGAATATCGTCATACACTGCAAGCTGACCGGCGTTAACAATCCCCATATCCATACCCGCTTTAATCGCATGGTACAAAAATACAGAGTGGATAGCTTCACGCACGGGATTGTTACCTCGGAATGAGAAGGATACGTTCGATACGCCCCCAGACACTTTACAGTGCGGTAAGTTTTGCTTGATTCTGCGCGTGCCCTCGATAAATTCAACGGCGTAATTATCGTGCTCTTCAATCCCCGTGGCGACCGCAAATATATTTGGGTCAAAAATGATGTCTTCTGGCGGAAACCCAAGCTCATCAACCAAGATTTTGTAAGAGCGCTGACAGATCTCAAACTTTCTATCTGCGCTCTCCGCTTGACCAACTTCATCAAACGCCATAACTACCACGGCTGCACCAAAACGTTTGATAATTTTAGCTTGATGAATAAATGGCGCCTCACCCTCCTTTAAGGAGATTGAGTTTACGATGGCTTTACCTTGAATACATTTCAGGCCCGCTTCAATGACTTCCCATTTAGACGAGTCAACCATGATGGGAACTTTTGAGATATCCGGCTCTGACGCTATCAGATTGAGAAACTTTACCATCGCTGCTTTTGAGTCCAACATGGCTTCATCCATGTTGATATCAATTACCTGAGCACCATTTTCAACTTGCTCTCTGGCAACATCTAATGCAGTTTCGTAATCTTCTTCTAGAATAAGGCGTTTAAACCTTGCTGAACCCGTTACATTGGTACGCTCACCGACGTTAGTAAATACTGCTGTTTGTGTCATGGTGAATTCCTAATTTAAGTTACAGGCTTCAAGACCAGCCAAACGCATCCGCACTTCGATGTCAGGCAAGCTACGCGGCGGGGTTTGTGCAAGACCACGCGCAAAGGCGCTAATATGCTCAGGTGTGGTGCCGCAGCAACCACCAACTATGTTGATAAATCCTTCTTTACCCCAATCGATAATTTCTTTTGCCATGTCATCGGCTTCTAGGTCATATTCACCAAACTCGTTGGGAAGCCCAGCGTTTGGATGCACAGAGGTAAACGTTTCACATACCCGTGAGAGCTCTTCTACATATTGTCTTAGTAAATCTGGGCCTAGCGCACAATTCAGACCAATGGAAATCGGTTTAATATGGCGAATGGAGTTATAAAACGCCTCTGTGGTTTGCCCTGACAGCGTACGCCCTGACGCGTCGGTTATAGTACCAGAGATCATCACAGGTAATCTCACCCCAGCTTGCTCAAAGGCTTCCTCCACACCATAAGACGCGGCTTTGGCATTCAGGGTATCAAAAATAGTCTCAATCAAAATAAGGTGCGCACCGCCTTCAATAAGGGCAAGCGTTGACTCGACATAAGCTGCAACCAACTTGTCGAAAGTGATATTGCGAAAACCAGGGTCGTTTACATCAGGAGAAATGGAGCAGGTTTTTGATGTTGGACCAAGTACACCTGCCACATAGCGAGGCTTGCTGGGGTCTTGGGCGGTAAATTCATCGCACACCGCACGTGCAAGCTTCGCCGATTCGAGATTAATCTCTTGACTCAGGCTTGCCATATCATAATCTTCCATTGAGATAGTGGTGGCATTAAAAGTATTGGTTTCAATGATATCCGCGCCAGCAGCGAGATAATCACGATGGATCTGCTTGATAATCTCAGGTTGTGTCAAGCTTAGCAGATCGTTGTTACCTTTGATAAGGACATGCCAATCTTTAAAACGTTCACCACGATAGTCCTCTTCTTCTAATTTGTGCTTTTGGATCATTGTACCCATCGCACCGTCTAAGATCAGAATACGTTGCTGCATTGCTTGCTTAAGCTGCGCTGCAATTTGCTCACCGTTTACGGCTACATTATTCGGCATAATTGTTAGTCCTTACATCTTGGCTAACTAAGTTAATATCATAAGGTGTGGTTTGGTAAACATAGTAGTTTAACCAATTTGAGAATAACAAAAACGCGTGACTTTGCCATGTTTTGGAGGGGCGCTTTGTGGTGTCATTCTCAGGAAAATAGTTCTCGGGCAGTGGTGCATTAGCCATTTTCTCACAGTCACGTAAATATTCTTTTTGTAACGTGTCAGCATCATACTCTGGATGACCGGTGATATAGACTTGGCTGCCGGAATGGTTTTTTATTAAGTAAGCACCCACTTTTTCTGAACCAGCTAAAATTACAAGGTCTTTACATGTATTAATTTTGCCGACATCAATATGGCCATATCGAGAATGAGGCACTAAAAATTCATCGTCAAAGCCGCGAGTCAGCGCCCCGTGGTCAAAATAACAGTGGTGCTTAAACACACCGCACAGTTTGTCCTCTTTGAGTTCCCGTTTTAAGCCATAGTGATGATACAAACCGGCATGCGCTGCCCAGCAAGAAAAGAGCGTTGAAGTAACATGGTGCTCTGCCCAATCAAAAAACGCCTGTAACTCTTGCCAATACACCACATCGTCATACTCAAGATGCGCCAGTGGTGCGCCAGTGACGATCAAGGCATCATAGTTTTGCTCTTTTACATCTGAAAAATAGCGGTAAAACATGTCTAGGTGTTGCTCTGAATTTTCAGAACTGCGGTGAGTGTCTAGCCGTAGTAAATCGACATTCACTTGCAAAGGCGTATTGGCCAATAGCCTAATAAATTGCACCTCAGTTTCCACTTTATTTGGCATCAAGTTTAATATGGCAAGTCGCATAGGGCGGATCTCTTGCGTTGATGCACGGCTTTGTGGCATCACAAAAACATTTTCATGACGCAGTTGGGCAATGGCTGGGAGTTCGTCGGTGACGGTGATTGGCATGCGCTGCTCCAGACTAATCGAATGGCATTATTATGGACAAAAACAGGAAAATTTCAACCTCTAGATGTATGGACGTCCAAAACCCCATAATAACGATTTGATCTCGCTCCCTCCCCATTTTTTGTTCAATGTATGTATACTTGCCACCAAATTAATAAGCACAAGCAGCGTGGTATATATGATTGGCATTGGGGAAGCGGCAGCAATTGCAGCAGCCGGAGTATGGGCTGGTTCAACAATTTTATACAAGCGATTTAGCCATCACCTCAGTCCGTTTGAGCTAAACGTCAGCAAAGGCGTTATTGCTTCTGCTCTGATGATATTATGTTTACTCGTCACCGCTGATACCATGTACCCCACCTTACTCTCTAGTTGGGGCTGGCTGATTGCCAGTGGCATACTGGGTATAGCGATTGGTGACAGCGCCTACTTTGCTGCACTTAGAAATATTGGCCCTGCACGCACTTTGGTGATTGAAAGCCTAGCACCTGCCATTGCTGGGATCTTAAATATTATTATTCTTGGTGTTTATCTTAGCACATCAGCTTGGCTTGGCATTGCTATCACGACCGTAGGCGTAATGCTCGCAATCAAACCAAGTCGTAGCCAGCCAGTTGTAGACAACAAGCACTATATACTTGGCGTTTGCTTCGCACTTACAGCGGCTGTTTGCCAAGCTGCGGGTATGGTACTTTCCAAAGGCGCATTAACTAACGAAAGCATCAGCAGCTTGTGGGCAGCACTTATCCGTCTCGCCTCAGGTACCTTATTTGTGGCCTTTATTGTCACCTATTTGCGTTCACAAAGCCTACTTAAGGCACTTACGCTGAAACAAATTCAAGGCAAAAACTGGCTGTTTGTTGCGGTGTTTTTTGGTACTTTTATCGGCCTATGGCTACAGTTGATATCCGTTAATCACACCGACCCAGCCATCGCGCAAACCATCTTTGCAACGGCACCGCTTATGGTGATGACGATTGGGCTTTTACGCAGAGAAACTATCACTAAATCAATGCTATGTGGTGGGTTAATTGCGTTAGTTGGGGTATTTTTGCTACTAAGAGGATAGAGTACCGGTGTGATCACAGATATTTGCATTGAAGGCTCGCAAACTATTAACAATCAATTAAACTTCCTTCTACTACATTAAAAAAGGAATGAAGTCATGCGCGTTATCATTGCCATTGCTGCGCTCAATTTAATAGCTTGCAGTAGTACACTTGCTGTACAACAAGTAAATACCAAAGTGCTCGGCGCTTACACTATGTTTGCGCCCTCAACTACTGAAACCCCCAATATTTATGCTCGAGTGATTGTCGATGGTGTACTAACCGACGCCAGCCAATGTCCCTCTCTTATCTCAAATAAAGCTGTCACACCAATGACATTAAGAGCAAAGCGCCCAAACCCGGCGCACTTTCCTGTTACCGTATGTGAAGCAAAGCTAAGATCAAACACTGCCTATACAGTCACCAATAGCGCATTTTCGTTAGCACCAGTCACCTTTGACCCTAAGAAAATCGCGGTTTTCGGCGATACCGGCTGTAAATCGTCAGTGTGTAAAAACAACAGCGCTGCTGAGCCGTTTAAAAGCCTTACGGCGCAAGGAGCACAACAACGACCACAGCTACTGCTTCACATGGGAGATCTCAATTATCGTGGTACTGGCGGCGCAATCTCTGGGGATACCTACGCCTATGACGCAGGTGACGGCGGCTACGGTGGTGCAAGCTGTGGCTTAAATGACACTTACTACAGCCAAAACGCGCTAAATAGCCCCAGGCCAGACACATGGAGTAATTGGCAAGCCGACTTCTTTTTTGCGACGCGTCAACTTTCAGCTACGGCACCATGGATTTTTGCACGGGGAAATCACGAGTTGTGTAGTCGAGCTGGCGTTGGTTGGTTTTACTTTTTTGGCCCAGGGGCAGCCCTCCCTGATGCTGTAGACCAACAACAATGCCCAGCACAAGGTGATTATACTCAACCACCAAAATCTGCAAGCGCGCATATCATTGTGCAAAACTCCTATACCATCAATTTAAAGCCGCTCAGTATTTGGGTAATGGATAGCGCGAATGCGTGTGATGCCAGTGCCGATAATGGGCTAACTAAAGTTTACCAGCAACAATATCAAAGACTAAATGTCAGAAGTGAATTACTAAAAACCAAGCCCATGTGGATCATGAGCCACAGACCCATTTGGGGCGTTGAGAACCCAACAACCAAAGATACCCTAAACGTAATGCTACAAACTGCATTGAAACGCACCAAATCTGGCCAACTGCCCGATCATGTAAAATTATCGCTCGCAGGACATATGCACATTTATCAGTCTTCAACTTTTGCAACAAGCACCGCTAGGCCGCCGCAAATTGTCGTAGGTAACAGTGGTGTTAGTTTAAGTAACACCAATGCCTTTAGTGAATATGATTACAACTTGGATGGTGAAAATGCGGTGGTGAATACACAAGGCAAATTTGGCTTTTTATCAATTGAACTTGGTAAAGGAGGAAAGTGGCAAGGGCAGTTTTTGGATGAAAACGGTGCTGCCTTTTTAACTTGTGATAGTGAAATTTCAGACAAAAAAGCGGTGTGCTTAGCAAAATAAAAACGAATATTTCTTAACTAACCTAAGGTTTGGATAATACCAACTTGCTTAATTAAGTGGTCTATT
>NZ_RCSQ01000091.1:0-19058 GCF_004103255.1 Pseudoalteromonas sp. PS5 | reverse complement strand
ATTAAGCAAATTGGTATAATTTAGTTGATTAACTCACTTCTTACCCCGGGTGCAGGTTAAATAGACAACAATTTGAAGGGAGAACTACCTTGTAAGCTTGGTAACACTGCTCAGTTAGTATGACCAAAGTACTTTCTCCACTTCAAAAAATTTACTTAACCTTATGTTATATAAACAGCATTAGTTTTGATATGGCGTATTTTCCGCGAAATATTCGTGGCTATCAGCATTTTGGATAGCTTGGCTTGGGTTAGAAATCGCAAGGCTTTTCGCTCCAGACTGTCCATACACAATATCGTCAGTACCGGCGACCACATTAAAGTGGCTTAGCTCATGCACAATTGTTCCAGCGCGTGAGTCTGTACCAAGCTCATTTGCATTCCAAAATGCACGACATAGATATATCTTGTACGGTTGATTTGGATATACGTAAGCAAAGTACGATTGATTACAGCTACAGTCAAACGTAAGGTCTTGGTTATCAATTGCATCGTTAATGGCGTTAAAGTTTGCTTTTACCGTCGCATAACGGCTACTGGTTGCAGATCCAAACCAAGTATTGTAACGAGTCGATGGATTGTTTGCTGAGTGACTATTTAAATAAGCGACAGAGTTATTTGTGATTTGATCCGCCGCGTCCAATGCCGATAAAATGCTGTTTTTTTCGCTATTGCTACAACGGCCCGTGAAACACGTACCATCAGTACAGTCTGCTGCAGCGCCCGGCTTTGCAGCAGCCTGAATATTGCCTTTGCTTAACGGAACACCTTCAAGCCATAAGTTAACCGCATTGGAGCTTAGCTCTGCTACTAAGCTGGTAACGCTAGATTGATGCTGCATCATACGGCTTTCCATACGCAGCTTGTCATTTCTGCCAAACAGATCGAAAGACTCAACATCATAGCTGATCTCATAATTTCCAGGCTTACTGAGGTCATAAAGTCCTGACAATTCAAATGATTTTGATAGCGTTTCACCTGATTTTAATTTGATGAAGTCTTCTTCTGTGGGCGCATGGCGTTTATAGTGAGGGCCAAAGAAATCTACTTCTTTTCCATCTCTGGTAATTTTAAATATATGTTCTTCGTCGAGATCAGTATACCAGCTTAGGATTTTTTGATTATCTTTGCCTTGGTTGGTGATGTTTAGCGTGGCGATAACGTCGCCATTTTTCTTTGTATCAACATCGACACTGACTAAGAGGTTTTCGTTCATTGCATTAGCATGTAGTGATGCGCTGATAGCTGTGGCGAGTAACCCAGCCGATACTGTGCGTGATAGTAGTTTCATTATTTCTTCCTGTTGAGGTTTTCTCAGAGCCTTGATCCTCACAAGCAATTAAGGACTGAGTTTACTTGTTGTCATTATTGTTTGAAGAACTTTAAATTTATCTTCACTTTTAATTAACAATAATATATTCAAAGTTTCAAGTGTCACTTGGAAACTTATTTTTATGTTTGAGAGAAGAGATAAATTACTAATAATTTCATGAGTATGTAATGTTATTGAAAAGTATGGATAAATTTTAATCGAATAAAGAGAAGACTTTTTTGTAAATTTATTATTTTATTTACGTTGGTTTACAATGATTGGAGCGAAGTGTTACAAACACTGATTGCGCAATGAACGAGACTTTTGAAAGTTATTGAGTTTAGCTTAGTAAGCAGCCTAGCAAACCCTCACTTAATAAACTCAGATTTATACTCTATTTTGAGATTGAGCAACTGCCTACTGGCCAGTAGGCAAGTTGAATTTAAACAGTGAGTACAAACATTTATATTTAAAAAAGCTTAACTCTCAGTCGCCTAGATTTCGGTAATGATGTCTTCGATTGCGAGGCGTGATTTAGGTAATTTAGCATTAAAATCAGTTTCGTCACGGTAGCCCAGTGCGACAATGGCAAGGGGATCAAAACCTTGTTCAGTTAATCCTAACTCTTTACCTAAGATTTCAACATCAAAACCTTCAATGGGAACCGAGTCAATGCCAAGTGACGCCGCACCGAGCAAGAACTGTCCAAGATTTAAGTAAACTTGTTTACCCGTCCAAGCTTTGATTGCTTCATCGCTGGTTTGGTTTAAGCCGACAAAATAACGGCGGCCATCATTCATTTGTGCCTCGATTTCAGAGCCTTTTTCAAATCGACCATCGGCACTTTCTTTGGCAAGCACTTTATCTAAATGCGTATCATCTATATTTTGTTTTGCAGCAAATACAACAACATGTGACGCGTTAAGTACTTTTGTTTCATTAAATTTGTAATTCTCTTGTGTGCTTTTAGCCACTTGAGTTTTGCCAGCCTCAGTACTTGCGATGACAAAATGCCATGGCTGAACGTTGGTACTAGACGGGCTTAGTCTTAGCGCCTGCTTGAGTAAGTTAATATCTGAATCACTAATTTTTTTATTAGGATCAAAGACTTTTGTGGAATAACGATTGTTAATTGCATCGCGTAATGTGTACATATTAGACTCCTAAAATTGCTTTAAAGACATAATATGGATTTACATAATCAATAAAAAGATGATAATGAGTTAAATAGTTTCAAAAATTTTTTGAAAATGAATACACAAGATTTAATCGTCGTGATGAAAACGGCTCAGCTTGGCAATATTAGTGCGGCGGCTGCGCAGTTAGATATGCAGGTTGCCACAGCGAGCGCCGCGATAAAGCGAGTGGAAAAGCACCTTGGCTTTCAACTTTTTGTGCGCTCTACGCGTAGCTTAAGGCTATCAAAGCAAGGTGAAACTTACTTGCCAATTTGCGAGCAGGCACTTGCGCTTTTGGATAATGGCAAAAAACAGGTGCTTGATAACGACAACGAAATTGACGGTGAGCTAAGGTTAACCGCACCGTCAGATTTTGGCCGTAATATTCTCCTACCTTGGCTAGACGAATTACTTGACGAATACCCCAAACTTGCCCTGAAGCTTATTCTTAATGATCACAATCTCGACTTTTATCGTGATGGTGTTGATATCGCGCTGCGCTATGGCGCGCCTGAAGACAGTAGCTTCTACGGCTTTAAAATTTGCGATGTGCCATTGCTGCTTTGTGCCTCTACGGAATACTTAGAAAAACAAGGCACACCAAAGAGCCATGAAGACTTAAGCGAGCATCAAGGGCTATTCTTTTTGATTAGAGGTAGTAAGTTTGATACGTGGAAACTGACGAAAAATGAACAAACTTACAAAGTGGTACTTAAAGGGCGTAGAACCAGTAACGATGCGGATGTGGTAAAGCGCTGGTGTGCGCAAGGAGCGGGTATTTCATTGCGCTCCGCGATAGATGTAGCAGACCAACTAGAACAAGGTGTGGTGCAAAGTATATTAAATGACTACCGCGTTGAATGTAAGCCGCTGTGGTTGATCTGCCCGTCAAAGCAAATGATCAACCCAAGCGTGAGAGTGCTGCGCGATAAACTAAGGGTGTACTGCCAAGCGCTTGTAGAAAAGGCCGAGCGATATAAGTAATGCGCTAGGGCTTGACTGAAGGTGTACTCTTAGGTTTGTCGGGTAAATGGGTTGGATAACCAAATAACGCCAACCATTTGCCCTTTAAGGTGTTTGCTTGTGAAAAGCGGTGGAACATATGACGCCACTGAGCAAAGCTTACGTCTACAGGGTTTTGCTTTGGTGCCGCACCTCTTATTCCATAGCAAATTATTATGTCTTTACGCTCCTCAACAAAGGTGCCAAAAAGCTTATCCCAAATGATGAGCACCCCGGCAAAGTTTTTATCTATATAATCGGGATTACTGGCATGATGAACTCTGTGGTGGGAAGGCGTATTAAAAATCCGCTCTACCATCCCTAATCGATTAACTGTTTGTGTATGAACAAAAAATTGAAAAGCTAAATTAATTGCGACGATGGCAAATACCAAGGTCGGGGTAAATCCAAGGAGTATCATAGGCAGCCAGAATAGCCACATACCGACAATTGGGTAAAGCAAGCTTTGGCGAAATGCGGTGGTAAAGTTCATTTTATTAGAGCTATGATGCACTACGTGTGCGCTCCAAAGCCAATGAATACAGTGTGATGCCCGGTGAAACCAGTAATACAAAAAATCTTGCAAGATAAAACCAAAAAGCAAAGTGAAGAGATTGAGTTCGATTGTGAATAAAGCAAATTGATGGAGCCAGTAAAAGAGTGGCATCAATACAAGCAAAGCTAGCGCGTCACTGCCTTGATGGAGCAAGGCAAGTAGGGCATTGAGCATTGAATCTCGCCAATCATAATATTCGTGGTGCTTGATGTACTCCCAAGCAACACAAAGTAAAAAGGCGGGACTGAGTGCCAGTAAAATTAGCGATACATCAATCATATACAGCTCCTTCTTTAGCCAAAGCTTTGGTACTTTATGCACTAGCGTAACGGGATCGTCATTGACAATCCTGCCAAACTGCGCCAAAAATTTGTCCAAATACGACAAAAGGAACTGCAATGCACTCAACTTCGTTTGTATATTTTTATAGTGCGTGGGTACATATTCATGACCATTTTACTGATAACAAGAGACTGCTAGGTGAGCTTGCAGAGCTAGTAGCGTCACGGCCTGAACGTGTACCACTTGTTGAATATGAGCGACTGCTTGGGGTAGGGCTGGAGCTGAGCGGCGATCCCTTGATTGGTTTTGAACTGGGTAAAGCCATTCAGTTGCATGACTATGGAGCGCTAGGTTACTTGGTCGAAACCAGTAAAGACTTACAGCAAGCGATTACCTCTTTATTGCATTACGATGCCATTGTTGCCGATATTGGCCTCGCTGTATTCACAAGTGATAGCGACAATGCCAAGTTAACTTGGCAACCAAAAACCCCGCTGGGTAAGCAAGCCATTTTGCGTAATATGACCGCTTGGGTGAGCGCTGCACGGCAGCTTTTGCGTTCAACTTTATCGCCTAATCAACTCCATCTTAGCTTTAGCGTGTGTGACCGAGAATTACAGCGTTTACAAACTTGGTTTGGCTGCTCCGTTTTACAAAACTGCCCTGAAAATGCACTGTGGTTTCCGTTAGATTTTCTTACCATGCCAGTCGCTACCGTCGACAGCCTAATGCACGAACATATTGAGCAAGTGCTTGCTAAAAGCGTCTCAGCGTTTTGTGATAATCATGATTTAAAGACCCGCGTTGCTAATTTACTGGCAGCAAAGCACTCACTTGCTGGAGTCAACCAAGCAAGTATTGCTAAAGCATTAAACATGAGTGTGCGTTCGATGCAGCGTAAGCTACAAATACAACACACTAGCTTTAGAGTCCTACTCGATGAAGAGCGAAAGCTTCGATTTGAACAGCTCATCGGCAACACGAGATTACTCGATATTGTCGATGCGCTTGGTTTTACAGAGCAAAGTGCGCTCAATAAAGTTTGTATGAAATGGTACGGGAAATCACCATCAAAGCTAAAATGAAGAGCCGAAGGTGGGTAAGTTTGGGCTAGTTAGTCAAACTCCCAGCATCGGTGCAAATATGTATTGAGAATACATACTTGGCATCATCGATTTCCAACAACCGTTACCTCACCGCTTACGCGTTTTAATTCAATAAATCGAAGGGTCTTCCCCGTCCCATAATTTTAAAGCAGCCAATATTTCAAAGGTTGCATAAGTAAAGTCACTTACACTCAAGGACACCGAATTACACATTCCCACAACAGACGTTTTGGTGTCTGGCCTTCGAATGTAACTGGTGTCTGTGCCGACCCACCCCCCGTTGTGGAAATAATAACGTCCATCAGTATTTTGCCCATTGGCGTAATACCACTTTCCTTCATCACTCTCTGGAATATTGATATTTGGCTTGTTCATTAGCGCCATTAACGTTTCTGGATCTTTGCCTAGCTTAGGAGTTTGGAAGTGAGTATCCCAAATAAGCATGTCATCTATGGTGGTGAATAAGCCTCCATCACCAATAGTGTGTAAAGCGGTTAAATGATTGAGCTGTTTTCCTGCTTCAGGTGAACGATATCCTGAAGCGCGGTGAGGAATAACCTCTTCGGCGCTATCTGAAAAAAATGTGTGCTTCATACCGAGCGGCTTAAATATACGCTTGTCGGTGAATTCGCGTATCGTCATTCCGCTTACCCGCTCAATCAATTTTGCCAGAATGATATACCCGTGATTACTGTATTTCATTGTGGTGTCAGGCTCATGTACAAGCGGGAAATCTTTAATGACAGAATAGTATTCCGCATTTGGTATGAATTGTTCACTACCTATCATAAATCGGCTTAAAGGAGATTCACGTAGCGTGTCTAGGTGATCGTCGAAGTTTCCTAAACCAGAGAAATGACCTAGCATTGAATTAATGGTAATTTTTCTTCCATAATCTTTTAAATCAGGTAGGTGCTTGCGTATATCGTCTTCGAGCTTGATGGCTCCATCATCTGCTAATAACAAAACAGCAAACGCTGTAAATTGCTTTGATACCGACGCCATTCTGAATACCGATTGATTATTGAGGGGGATTTGGTGTTCTAAATTAGCCAGGCCATAGCTTTTTTTGAAAATAAACTTTTTGTTTTGGATAATACCTATAGAGCAGCCCGGTCCATCTGGGCTAATGCTTTTATCTGCAATTGCATCCATTCTTTTTTCTAAAAGCATTAGCTGCTTATTCTGTGCAACAGTTTGACCTGAACTGAGTAATAAACTAAAGGTGAACGCCTGAATTAATCTGTGCATGAGTTTTTCCTATTTTATTATTTATGCTTAGAAACATTTGCCTTCCATGTAAACTAAAACGTTAGGTGATTTTACATTCTCACTACCATTGTCACGTACTAAAACTCGTTATATAACATTTTGTAACTCCAAAATATTAATCGTTTTAGGTTGAAAAATATACTCTATGTTTGTATCGGAAAGAATATGACATGTCTGCTAAATTAGCTACGCCAGTAAAGGACTAAAGAGAAGCCTTGATGTCAGAGCCAAGGCTGATAAATCGCAGACACCCATAATAAAGTTATACATTCTTACTGCGTTAGCTATGCCAGTACAGTGCAAACAGAAGTGGTTGTTATTTATTTCTTTCATCATTGAATTGTTTAAATATCTTTGCTAAGTTGTATAAGCCTTAAGCTATTTTAGGGTTTCTTAAAAGGATATTATGATGAAAAACCTATCACTTAAAGTTGTAAAATTGAAAAGCCTCTCAAAAAAAGAGCCTATTAAACATGAGTTAACTCCTTATGTCGCGGGTGGAACGGATATACCGGATAAACCTATCACGGGTCATTGTTCAGATATCTGCACTTCAGCTTGTAGCTGGCGAGGATGTTAGTCTGCAGGTGAAATTATTAAAGTAGTAATGCCTCAAGACAGAGGCATTACTACTTTGAAAAAGTACCACTAAATCGCAGAAACCCACAATCAAGTTATACATTCTTACTGCGTGAGCTACGCCAGTAAAGGACTAAAGAGAAGCCTTGATGTCAGAGCCAAGGCTAGTTACAAATATAAACAACTACAACCAAAGCGTTCATTGCTCTTGGCGTTTTGAAGTGTGCCTATCGTTTGCTATTTCATTCTTCATTTTCTTTTTAAACACGAGAAATCTTAATCGTTTCAATCAAATCTGATTGTGAATGTTTTTATGGTTTTCAAAATCTTGAAATTAAAGGTTTTTATTTTTACTCCCGACCGCAAGAAAGATTTATCTTGAGCATCAAAATTACTCAATTGCTAAGAGCTATATTTAAGATTACAACTACTTCACTTTATGTGGGTGCTCTCAATTTCCCACTTACCCTATGTTAACTCGTGGGGTGCTAAAACCATCAAATATTGATGTTAAGCATCGCCACTCAAGGACTCTTTAGATGCTATCTACTTTATTCGTTGTTGATCAAAGCACCGATGTGCTGCCGCTGGCAAACAACGTTGTCACCTTTGAAACCTATTTACAGGAATACCCAAAGCTTGGCGAATCAAAACTTCGAGTGATTAATTTATGTGACTGTGACCGCTATTTAAGCCAAGGTTACTACTGCTCTTTACTTGCTGAGGCGCGTGACCATCAGGTGATCCCGAGCATCAAAGTGATTAATGGCTTAAGGGACGGTGATAACGCATTATTTTTATCCCAAACTTGGTTTGATAAAAGAGATATGCGTGTTGCAGAGGATATAGAGCTTATCATCTGTATGGGTGAGACGCAGTCTACTGAGTTTGCTAAGTTAGCTGCGTACTTATTCCAGCAGTTTCCTGCACCATTATTAAAGGTGGTGTTGCAACTTCAGGATAAAGGTGTACGTGTGCAGGTACAGCGGCGCGACTTTTCGACGCTACAGCCTGCGCAGCTTGCGTTTTGTACTCAGGTACTAGGACATGTTTACGCAACTCAGTGGAACAAGCGCAAGAGCCACAAAAAATATCGCTGGGATATTGCCATGTTAGTGGATCATGATGAGAAGCTACCGCCGAGCAATAAAGGTGCCATTAGCCGTTTTGTTAAGGCGGGTGAAAAGCTAGGAATGAAGGTGCATCCGTTGGAAGCGTCTGAGCTGTATAACTTAGGTCAATATGATGGCTTATTTATCCGTGAAACAACGGCAATTGATCATCACACTTATCGCCTTGCGCAAGAGGCAGAGCAAAAAGATTTAGTGGTAATTGATGACCCAAGCTCTATTTTGCGCTGTTGTAATAAGGTGTTTTTACATGATGCCTTTAATTACAAGAAGGTGCCAAGTTTAGAGACGCGATTTGTTAGCCAGTGCACTGAACAAGTAATTGATAAGCTCATTGACGACTTGTCGTTACCTATGGTGCTTAAAATGCCTGAGAGCTTGTTCTCAAAAGGTGTTTTTAAAGTGAAAACCAAAGAAGAGGTGACAGAGCGCCTAGAAGCACTGATGAAAGTCTCTGCGATTGTACTAGCGCAAGCATACTTGTATACCGAGTACGATTGGAGAATTGGTGTATTAAATGGCCGAGCGGTATACGCCTGCCGTTATCATATGGCACGTAACCATTGGCAAATTTATAACCACGGCTCAAAGCGTAACTTTTCTGGTGGCTTTGACACTTTGCCAACGTTTGAAGTGCCAAAAGCGGTATTGCGGGCGGCATTAAAAGCGGCAGCAGTCGTAGGCAATGGTTTGTATGGAATTGATATTAAAGAGCACAATGGTAAGGCCTACGTGCTTGAAGTAAATGACAACCCCAATATTGACCAAGGGGTTGAAGACAAGTATCTCGGTGACGAGCTGTACATGCAGGTAATGTCTGAATTATTAAGGCGCCTAGAAGCAAGAGGTAAAAAGTAATGTTACAACCGGCGTTAGTGCTTGAGAAGGCAGTCCCACAAGATTTGAATGGTCTTAGCGCGTTAGAGCAGCAATGCTTTAGTGCAGACAAGCTCAGCCGTCGCCAACTCAAGCATTACATTAATTTTGAACATAGCCTATTGCTAACCGCTAAACTTGCTGAAGAGCTTGTGGGATATGGTCTCCTTTGGCTACATCAAGGAACACGCCTAGCAAGACTTTATTCGCTGGCGGTGTCGCCACAGCATCAAGGGCAAGGTATAGCACGCCAACTCATGTCAGAGTTAGAAGCCAAAGCGGGTGAATTTGGTTGGCTATACGTGCGTCTAGAGGTTGCTAAGCGCAATACCTCTGCCATTGGTTTGTATAAGCGTATGGGTTATCGGGTGTTTGGTGAGTATCAAAACTACTATGCAGACCAAGATGATGCGCTAAGAATGCAAAAGTGTGTACGCAAGCTATCAAAGCAGGCCGTATTACTTCCCGCACCTTGGTATCAGCAAACTACTGAGTTCACTTGCGGCCCTGCGTCACTGATGATGGCGATGGCGAGTATTGATTCTGGGTGTATGGGCGATCAAATATTGGAGCTTCAGATTTGGCGTGAAGCGACGACTATATTTATGACCACCGGACACGGTGGGTGTCACCCGTTTGGTTTGGCATTGGCAGCTGAACGCCGGGGTTTTGCAGCAGAGGTGGCAGTTAATACATCTGGGCCACTCTTTTTGGATGGTGTAAGAAGCGCGCAGAAAAAACAAATCATGACGTTAGTACATGAGCAATTTCAGCAAGAATGTGAGTATCGAGATATTCCGATTCATCAGACCGATGTGCAATTAGCGCAGGTGGAAAAATGGCTATCACAAGGCAGTGCTGGCGTTAATAAGCACGTATCGGTTAAACGGTAAAAAGGCACCACATTGGGTACTAATTACGGGTATAGATGAATTATGTTTATATCTTAATGATCCTGATGTAGAGGACAATCAAAATCCAATTGATTGCCAACAAGTTCCAATTGCAAGGGCTGATTTTGAAAAAATGATCACCTTTGGTGCAAGTAAGCTAAGTGCCTTAGTTGTGTTGCATGAGTCATTTTGAGCAAACAGTACTACACCGCCTGAGTTAGAGTAAAGGGGGAGCTTGCTCATCCTTTACCCCTAACTATCAGCAAACAGGCACTTCACTCAGAAAGTAGTGTTGATAAAGTAAGAGCATCAGTTATAGCCCTTATTTTGTCCTTATAATGTCTTTAAAAACTCGACAAGTTGCCATTTTTCGTCGTTGCTTAACGTTGTGCCATGGAGGTGCCCATGATTACTATTTCCAGGCATCACATCACCATTTCCCTGCTTTACATTAAATTCATTCATGCCTTTATGGGTGATATAACCCACATGTACAGGATCGAACTGGCGACTACCAACCCAAAAAGTATCCGGACGTAATTCAGGTGATTGTAGTAATGACCATAAGTTGGGAACTGAGCCGTTGTGAAGATACGGAGCCGTTGCCCAAATGCCATTGAGTGGCCGAGCTTTGTAAACACCAGCATCATAAAAGCCATCTTGGCAATCTACATCCGTATCAGGGCTTAGATCATGCCTGTTTTTCAGATATACTTTGAGGCGTTCTTCTATGGACTTTTTGGCCGTGGTTTTCTTACCATTTGGGCCTGCACGTTCAGCAACAAGCCCAGCTTCAATGGCTTTAATGGGATGCTTTAACACTAGGCCGACAACCCCATTTACCGGTATATCAATCGCTCTATCAATGGCATCAAACTTATTTCCTATCAAAATATCTGTTTTCGTACCAGCCAAGAATAAGGTCTTAGCTTGATGACAACTGGCATTATTGGACATCGTCGGATCAGTGCCAATTGTTCTAACGGGCACGGTTACTGCCTGATAATCTTTAAGCACGTTTTTTCGGTCAATCAGTTGGTGACAATTGGCACAATTATCCTGATATAACAATTTACCCTGCGCGGCTTTATTGGTATCAATACCAGGTAAGTATTGCTCAGGCCAAGCTGGTGGTAATAAAGTCTTAACCCACGCCTCTAGTTGCCCAAGACCTTGAATATCGACAGTTGAGCTGTAACGAGCATGTTTCCCCCAAACTCGTTGCCAAACAGGTGCTTCCTCAATAGCTAGTGAACCGAACACGCCGACGACTTCTCCGATGTTTCTGACCAAAGGACCAATCACAGGAACGTTTGGTGCAGATGCGTTCCACTGTACGACATTAGACTGATGTGTCCCCCACAAGAAGGGATAAGAGACAGGGGCCGTAGGTGCATTTTTATTATTGAGATCATCCAGCGCGAAAGCAGTACCAGCATTTTGAATATTACCAAAGGCGTCTAAGCGGGCGTAGCTGGTAAAGTCCTCAGGGTAGTGTGCTGGCAAAGCATTAACCGTTTGTCGCTCAGCGGTGGCAAGGGCAACATGTTTAAGATCTTCGCGCAAATCGTCAATTAACTCAGCAGATGTGCTACCTTTCAATACACGTTTGGCAAACCGATTGAATTTCTGATTATCATTAAGCGTGGCTTCAAGTGCGGCATTTAAGCGGCTAAAAAAGAGCACAAAATTGGCCAGTGTCGGTGCACCTTCGATCAGGATTTTAGTGTCATTAAAATCAAGTTGATTGGTGTGACATGCCGCACAAGTCATACCAACCCAAGCTTGTCCGGTCTGTTGGTTGTGATGAAGTGCAAACCCAATCGGTAATCCCGATGGGTTATTTGCAGATGTTTTACTTGGCAAATAACGCAGCATTTCCATGTGTTCACTATCACGAAAAAGTGCGGTACTGTCGGGCTGTTCTAACCACGTAAACCATGAATAGGGGATTATCTGAGAGCCTTGACCTGTAAACCAAAAGTCCTGTCGTAACTTATCAGACCACCCTTGGTTTAGCCAAACCCGCTTAGGAACTTGACCTGAATGTGTTACTTGCTCAACGACTTCTTTTGATATTTCAGGTTTGTTAGTGAGTGACGTACAACTTGCAAGGAGCAAGGTACAGATAATTGCAGTGTTTATATATTGTAATACTGGTGGCTTATCCATAATTTTCTTTGCTTTGACGGTAAAGGTACAGACAACCTTAGTACATGGCTTTTAACAATCAAGTTACATCACATTACACCAATAAAGCAGGTTTATAAGTGACCTTGACGCTGAAATAGAGAGTTGGTCAAGCTATTGTTTTTAAAGCTTTCCTAGAGATGCCTTTTTACTGTATTAGTGTTTTTTAGTAACGGAGAGCTTGCAGCTTTTTTCTATTTTATTTTTTATCTATTTGATATTTATTATAAATTTTATTTAACAAAGCACAGGCTAAGCGCCCCCTGTTATTGTTAAAACATGACTGCTCAAGCTGCTTGAGTTATTCAAGGCGCTGATTATTTATCAGACTTTACTTTTCAAAGATGAAATATTTATGTAAATTTATTTGTTTACACTGTATTTACTTTGTTTGTTGGGGAGCATTTGTGCGTCGAAGTAGTTTCGCTATTTTCCATTTGATGGCAGTGGTAGTTATTTTGTTTGGGCTGATCACTGGCCCTCGTTTGGCTATTATTAACCATGACTTTCTTGCATTTTTATCGCCGTTATTGCCCCAAGGTGCAATACTCTCAACGCATGTACTGTCTGGTTGTGTGCTGACCTTGATTGCGATTGCATTTGCATTTGTGAGTCTTCGCAGCCCCTTTTATGGTACGCCCAGCAAATTTGACAAACTCATTAACTGGTTTGGTTATATCAGCATCATCCTTGCCATTATTACGGGCTGGTTATTATGGTTAAGCCCACAATCTCTAGGTCTCATTGTTCATGGCATTTGCGCCGCAGCCATTATGGTTTATTTATTGCTACATGGGGTAAAGCATATTGTCTATAAAGGTAAACGAGTTCTGAGTGTGTTGATACCGAGAAACGCCTTAGTACTGCTAAGCTGTTGCATGGCGCTTGTGTATTGCTCAGGGTTAGGTGTGCAATATTTTATGTTGACGCAGCATTTACGATTAGAGATAGCGCCCCTGTCTGAACACAGTTTTCTTGAAATCGATGGTCTTGGTGACGAGCCAGAATGGTCTCGAGCAAAACCCGTGACATTAACTACGTTTGGTGGGGCAAACTTTACCGATGGCAGTAGTGAGGTGGAGATAAAGGCGCTGAGTAATCACAGCGAAACCTTTTTCCTGATCCGTTGGCAAGATCCCACCCAAAGTCTATCTCACTTACCGTTGGAAAAAACCGCAGCAGGGTGGCAAGTTCAAGAAGATGGTTTTTACCGTTTTGATGAGCGTACTTACTATGAAGACAAATTTGCCATCATGCTGTCGACAACCTGTGAGCTGGGAGGAGATGGAACTGTCCATTATGGCGATACCCCGCTAAATGATAAACCGCAAAATTGGCACGGCAAAGGGTACCATGCCAGCACTGACGGTCGTGTACGCGATCTGTGGCATTGGAAGGCCCTAAGAACCAACGATATGTACTTGGCAGATGACAACTTTGTTGGAGCGGCAAAAAAGGTGGCGCTAGGAGAGCGGCGCTATACCGCAGGTTACCAAGCTGATGGTAAAGAAAGTGGGGCTTATGTAATGAATTGGCGTTGGTATTCACCCGACACAGTGACCCCAAAACGGCTGCCAATTCCTACCGCTGAAGAAACACCAAACAAGGTACTTGATTGGTTTTCTAGTACAGTCTACACACCACAATCTGATAGCGCGAAAATAGGTGAGCAACTTCCATCGGTGTTGTATCGCTCAAATCGTTTTGAAGGGGATAGAGCGGACGTAAGAGCGCGTGGGCGTTGGCAAGATGGTTATTGGACACTGGAACTGGTCAGGAAACACCAAACTAACTCAGCCCTTGATGTAGATTTACAGTCAGGTGTGTGTATGTGGGTATCGGCCTTTGATCATGCACAAATTGCACACACTCGACATCACAGAGCCATCCAGTTGCGGTATATGCTATGAATATCACTTCACGCTTTATTTTGACGCTGATAATCGTGGGGATGACCTTCGCTTGTTTGTGGGGAGAGCCTCCAAAGCGCAAAGCGCCAGCGCATAGTCGCTTTATCAAAGTAACGAGTGATATGCAGCCGTTATCAGCATGGCAAGGACCGTGGCATTGTGTATACGACAAAAAGTTAAATCTCATTTGGGAAGTCAAACGTGACGATGAATCTATTCATGACGGTTACTGGAGCTACTCTTGGTACGATGGTAATACAGGTATTGCTGATCAAGGGGATTGTTACTTTGAAGCATCTCGTTGTGATAGCCAAGACCTTATTCGTAACACCAACCGTGCTGCACTGTGCGGTAGTACTATGTGGCGCTTGCCTACCCCCGCAGAGCTGCGCTCATTAATTCAAACACCTAATAGTCCAGGTAGTCCGCATATTGCGAGTGATTTTTTCCCCCATATTAAAAATGGTGATTACTGGAGCAATGCAGCTGATGCCCAATTACCTCGTGCATTTAGAGGTAAAAAACGAGGGGCTGTTGCGGTGAACTTTCATACAAAAGAGTCGCTTTCATTGCCTTATGACAATGCTGCTTTTGTGATGCTGGTGGCAACGCCACCAATACAACTCTCTACGGCTCTAAGTGGTAATGAGCCTATTACGCTTAACTAGGACCAAGGAAATGAAATACACGTATACAGCAACATTATTACTTACCACGAGCCTCTCTTTTGGCAGCATGGCTGCCAGTGATTATCATCGGCTGGTTTGGGATGCAGAGCCTAGCACCTCAGCCACAATCGGTTTTACTGCCACATCGGGAACCGGTCATATCGTGAAATATGGCAATACGACCGATGAACAAACTTGGCGCAGTGGCGCAGTTAGTGCGACTCATACTTTTGATAATGGCCTTTCAAGTTCATTTGTAAAGTTAACGGGCTTAACACCCAATAGTGCCGTGTATTATCGCGTGTGTGATTCTGAAGGGTGTGGTCAGCGACTTTGGTTTAGAACGGCACCACAAACGGCATCGGGGATCACCGCTGTGGCTGGTGGGGATACGCGCACCGGATGGACAACGCGACGCAAGGGTAATGCGTTGATTGCCAAAATTAGGCCGTTATTTATTATGCATGGTGGAGATTATACCAATGCAAATTCAGCTTCTGAAATGCGTGAGTATCTAAAAGATTGGCAATTAACATTTTCAGATGACTTAATAAATGGGCTGGCTTATAAACGTATTTATCCGTTTGTCGCGACGCATGGAAATCATGAAGATGATAATTATAAAACGCTCTGCCAAGTGTTTGGCGTGGATTATGATCAAGATGGGACGTGCACCGCAAAGGACACCTATGGTGCGTTTAATGTCGCTGGCCTGTTGCGGGTGTATACGCTAAATAGTCAATTTAAAAACAGTGGGTGGTCGAATTATGCAACAGCCATGAATAACTGGCTAAAAAGTGATTTACAATCGCAGGGAGCTGGCGCCAAATGGCGTGTTGCACAGTACCACAAACCTATGTATCCACACTACTCAGGTAAGTCTGACAATACCATATTACATACGTGGTGGGCGCAGACTTTTTATGACCATGCGATGAACCTCGTCGTTGAGTCTGACACCCATATCAATAAGCTCACTTATGCACTTAGCCCCACCAGTAATGGATTCAGTGCAACTACACAAGGTGGTACGGTTTATGTGGGTGAAGGTAGCTGGGGAGCACCTGCAAGAAGTGCGAATGATCCAAAAAGTTGGACGATTGACTTGGCTAGTATTCAGCAGTTTAAAGTATTGAGTGTGACCAATGACAAGCTGACAGTACGTACCGCAGAGTTTTCTAGTAATGCGACGGTGTTGACTAAAGCTGAGCGTGACGCCGATCCGCTGGCGCTGCCTATGAATATGACATGGTGGTATGCCACAGAAATTGGTGAGGAGCTAAACTTACTTAAAGCTGCAAATAACCTTTCGGTAATAGATACACCGGTGATAGAGCCTCCTTTGCCGACAGAGTTGATCAGTGGTCAAGCTGAAACCAATTTAACAGGCGCACAAGCATCACAGTCACTCTTCTATATTGCAGTGCCTCCGACGGCGACACAATTGACGGTAGAGACACGTGGCGGTCAAGGTGACGTAGATTTGTACGTACTCTTTAATGCACCACCCACCACAAACAACTTTGAGTGTCGCCCCTATAAGTCTGGCAATAATGAAGTGTGTACCATCACACCGGTACAGTCAGGCAATTATTATGTGATGCTTAATGGCTACCGTGATTATTCAGGTGTGTCTTTGACAGCGACCTATTCGACAGACACACCGCCGGATCAAGGCAAGCAAAAACAATGGCCAGATCAAGGTGGAAGCAAAGGACAATGGCAGTATTATACATTTGATGTTGCACAAGGAACGCAAAGCTTACAGATCAGTGCAGCAGGAGGGACAGGGGATGCCGATTTATATGTCCGTTTTGGTCAAAAACCAACAAGCGAATTGTATGAGTGTCGCCCCTATGAAAACGGCAATAATGAGCTGTGTACTATTACAGCGCCGGCCGCAGGGCAATGGCACATTGGACTTTACGGCTACGCCGCCTATTCTGGCGTAACAGTGGAGGCTAATGCTCAGTAGTCATGGTAATAATATGCTTGAGCTTGGAACAAACACTTGTTTTTGGCTCAGGCTATACGTTAGGCCGGGTTAAGTAATTATTTTGGCGTGTGATCACAGAAGATAGGCTTGTTGCAAAATAGAGTGAATTGATGGAATTGCGACAATAATCAGGGTACAATTACGCTGCTTTTTTGGACGCATTCATGCGTTCTGGCAACGACCTCTGAGGCTCGCAATCGTTGCGGTTCGTAGGGAAGAATAATTGATCACGAGCTGGATTTAGTCTCGTGGTGATAACAAGGATCATATTATGAATACAAAACTTCTCGTTGGCTTAGGTGCTGTGGCTATTGCCGTTGGTGCTTATGTTTCTACTCAACCTTCTTCACCTAGCATAGCCATGGAACAGCTAGAGTATGTGCCTGCTGACACTGCGGTTTTTTGGGGGCAGTTGCAGCCTTTTGAGCAGCAAAAATACCTCTCTTTCATGCCTCAGGAACTAAGGCAGATCCAAGATATTGAAGAAGTAACTGCAATAATCAGACAGGAAAATAATAAGCATCTTAACTTCTTGGCGACATTATTAGAGCAGTATAATCAAGCGATGACTTCGCCTGAGCAAATGAAAGCTATCCTTGGTATGGGTGACACAGTGAGAAGTGTGTTCTATACCGTAGGTTTGTTACCTTCAATTCGCTATGAACTTGCAGATCCTGAAGCGTTAAACCGTACCATCAAAATGGCAGCTAAAGACGCTGGTATTACATTCGAGGAAGACACGCTAGATGGCGTGGCGCTGACGCGTTACAAACTTGAGGTTGCCCCAGATGCCAATATTGAGCTGATCACCTCTATTCAGGGACAGTGGATCACCACTACTTTCAATACACCGATTAACACTGAAGCCGATCTAAAAATTGCACTAGGTATTGCCAAGCCCGCTCAATCACTTGCACAATCAGGCAAACTTGAACAGTACAACGAGCAATTTGGTTTTGATGGTGCGTCAATTGCGTTTTTAAATCACGTGGCGTTAGTTGATGGGATCACAGCAAATAAGCAGTCTGATTTGGCACGTATGCTGAACAACATATTGCAGTTAGGTGGTGGCGCAGAAGAGCTTGCAAGCATCAGAACGCCAGAATGCCAAGCTGACTACAGCGCAATTGCGAATCAGTGGCCTGCAACGGTAATGGGTACTAAGAAGGTTCAATTTACCAATTCTGAAATCGACTTTGAAATTGACACTGTGGTTGTTGGTAAAGATACAGAGTTAATGAAAGCGCTTGGTTCTATTCGTGGCTTTATTCCTGCGCATGTCACTAATGATGAAGACAAAGTGCTAGGGTTTGGATACGGCGTGGATGTTGCTAAGATTGCACCGCTTGCTAACACCTTATGGAGTCGCTTTACTAAAGCGGAGTTTTCTTGTGCAGAGCTTGTCGCAGCGCAGCAACAAGCTAAGCAAAATAGTCCAATGGCAGTGGCGATGATGACTGGTATGGTTAACTCTGTAAAAGGTGTAAGCGCATCAGTGTTTGATTTATCAATAGATCAGAATGCTCAAGGGATGCCTGAGCCAAAAGCGGTTGATGCACTTATTACGCTCTCAGCAGAAGACCCATTAGTATTGGTGAATACTGTTAAAGGTCTTGCTCCTATGCTTGCACAAATTGAAATACCTGAAGATGGTAGCCCCATCTCAATTAATCAATATATCCCTTCTCCGCAGCCGCTAGGAATAGATATTAAACTGGCGCTAAAAGGAGATCACTTAGTATTATTTACTGGTGAAAAGTCTACTGTTGTTGCACAGAAAATGGCAGACCAAGCACTTGAGAGTAATGGCATGACACACTTTAGCATGGATATGCAGGCCTTTTTGACACCAATGCTAACCGCATTGAAGTCAGCAGGGCAACCTGTTCCTGAAAGTCTCGATGCGCTCCTGGAGCAAAATATGGTGTTTGAGTTTAGTATGGATGTGGCTGAACATGGCCTCGTATTTGGTACTGATATGAAGCTAAAAAAGCTATAAATATCAAGTACAAATAACACGTAAAAAATGCCGACTTACTGTCGGCATTTTTGTGTCTGAGGTTATACCAATTTGACTTAATGCTTGCTCAATTTGAAGGCGTAAATCTG
>NZ_RCSQ01000090.1:0-5235 GCF_004103255.1 Pseudoalteromonas sp. PS5 | reverse complement strand
AAAAAGGGTTGCACTTAAATCGGATCTCCCTATAATGCGCATCCACCGACACGGGGAGCAACGCTGAAAAGCAACGAGCCAACGAGTCGGGAGTCAAATAAAACTTGAGTTTGAATGCTTCGAAAGAAAATCAAAATTAAGTGTTGACAACAAATGGGAAATGCTTAGAATGCACAACCCTCAGCGCTAACGGCGCAGCGATGATAAGTCATCGCACCGGGTAACCGGAATGTTCTTTAACAATATGAAGCAATCATCTGTGTGGGCACTCGTACAGGTTGAGTTCTAACAGCAGAATCTAGTTCGCTAGATGACGCAAACAAATTTAGAGTCTCAATTGAACTGAGTGACCATAAGTTATTAAAAGATTCAGCCTTGAGCTGTTTTGATTTTACTTTTTTAAAAGTGAAAATAATAACGCACAGTCAATTCGTTCTTGGTAACAAGAACAAAATCAGAATTCAATGAGCATGAAACTTAGGTTTCAAAAAAACTTTTAATTGAAGAGTTTGATCATGGCTCAGATTGAACGCTGGCGGCAGGCCTAACACATGCAAGTCGAGCGGTAACATTTCTAGCTTGCTAGAAGATGACGAGCGGCGGACGGGTGAGTAATGCTTGGGAACATGCCTTGAGGTGGGGGACAACCATTGGAAACGATGGCTAATACCGCATAATGTCTACGGACCAAAGGGGGCTTCGGCTCTCGCCTTTAGATTGGCCCAAGTGGGATTAGCTAGTTGGTGAGGTAACGGCTCACCAAGGCGACGATCCCTAGCTGGTTTGAGAGGATGATCAGCCACACTGGAACTGAGACACGGTCCAGACTCCTACGGGAGGCAGCAGTGGGGAATATTGCACAATGGGCGCAAGCCTGATGCAGCCATGCCGCGTGTGTGAAGAAGGCCTTAGGGTTGTAAAGCACTTTCAGTCAGGAGGAAAGGTTAGTAGTTAATACCTGCTAGCTGTGACGTTACTGACAGAAGAAGCACCGGCTAACTCCGTGCCAGCAGCCGCGGTAATACGGAGGGTGCGAGCGTTAATCGGAATTACTGGGCGTAAAGCGTACGCAGGCGGTTTGTTAAGCGAGATGTGAAAGCCCCGGGCTTAACCTGGGAACTGCATTTCGAACTGGCAAACTAGAGTGTGATAGAGGGTGGTAGAATTTCAGGTGTAGCGGTGAAATGCGTAGAGATCTGAAGGAATACCGATGGCGAAGGCAGCCACCTGGGTCAACACTGACGCTCATGTACGAAAGCGTGGGGAGCAAACAGGATTAGATACCCTGGTAGTCCACGCCGTAAACGATGTCTACTAGGAGCTGGGGTCTTCGGACAACTTTTCCAAAGCTAACGCATTAAGTAGACCGCCTGGGGAGTACGGCCGCAAGGTTAAAACTCAAATGAATTGACGGGGGCCCGCACAAGCGGTGGAGCATGTGGTTTAATTCGATGCAACGCGAAGAACCTTACCTACACTTGACATACAGAGAACTTACCAGAGATGGTTTGGTGCCTTCGGGAGCTCTGATACAGGTGCTGCATGGCTGTCGTCAGCTCGTGTTGTGAGATGTTGGGTTAAGTCCCGCAACGAGCGCAACCCCTATCCTTAGTTGCCAGCGATTCGGTCGGGAACTCTAAGGAGACTGCCGGTGATAAACCGGAGGAAGGTGGGGACGACGTCAAGTCATCATGGCCCTTACGTGTAGGGCTACACACGTGCTACAATGGCAGGTACAGAGAGCAGCGAGCTAGCGATAGTGAGCGAATCCCTTAAAGCCTGTCGTAGTCCGGATTGGAGTCTGCAACTCGACTCCATGAAGTCGGAATCGCTAGTAATCGCGAATCAGAATGTCGCGGTGAATACGTTCCCGGGCCTTGTACACACCGCCCGTCACACCATGGGAGTGGGTTGCTCCAGAAGTGGATAGTCTAACCTTCGGGGGGACGTTCACCACGGAGTGATTCATGACTGGGGTGAAGTCGTAACAAGGTAGCCCTAGGGGAACCTGGGGCTGGATCACCTCCTTATACGATTTAGAACTTATTTGTTCGAAGTGTCCACACAGATGATTGTTGCTTGGCCTGATGGCTAAGTAATATTTGCTCTTTAAAAATTTGGAAAAGCTGAAAAATTAAATTCTGATAGATAACGTAAAGTTATTTATCGAGTTTTCGAAAGAAAATGCCGATTAATCATTTGTTTGATTGATTAGCGTCTACTTTAGTATTCAATATTAACTTCTGGCGAAGTTAAACTGTCTTTGACGATACAAACCATTTTGGGTTGTATGGTTAAGTGACTAAGCGTACACGGTGGATGCCTTGGCAGTTGGAGGCGATGAAGGACGTACTAACTTGCGATAAGCCTAGTCAAGCCAGTAAGAGGCGCTTGAGACTAGGATTTCCGAATGGGGAAACCCACCTGCTTGCAGGTATCGTTAACTGAATACATAGGTTAACGAGGCGAACGCGGAGAACTGAAACATCTAAGTACCCGTAGGAAAAGAAATCAACCGAGATTCCGAAAGTAGCGGCGAGCGAAATCGGAGCAGCCCTTAAGCTTTAGTGTAGTTAGTGGAACATGCTGGAAAGCATGACGAAACAGGGTGATAGTCCCGTACACGACAACTTATCTAAAGTGAAATCGAGTAGGTCGGAGCACGTGAAACTTTGACTGAATATGGGGGGACCATCCTCCAAGGCTAAATACTCCCAACTGACCGATAGTGAACCAGTACCGTGAGGGAAAGGCGAAAAGAACCCCTGTGAGGGGAGTGAAATAGAACCTGAAACCGTGTACGTACAAGCAGTAGGAGCCCTTCGAGGGTGACTGCGTACCTTTTGTATAATGGGTCAGCGACTTATATTCTGTAGCGAGGTTAACCATTTAGGGGAGCCGTAGCGAAAGCGAGTCTTAACTGGGCGCTTAAGTTGCAGGGTATAGACCCGAAACCCGGTGATCTAGCCATGGGCAGGTTGAAGGTCAGGTAACACTGACTGGAGGACCGAACCCACTAACGTTGAAAAGTTAGGGGATGACCTGTGGCTAGGAGTGAAAGGCTAATCAAACCGGGAGATAGCTGGTTCTCCCCGAAATCTATTTAGGTAGAGCCTCGGACGAATACTTACGGGGGTAGAGCACTGTTAAGGCTAGGGGGTCATCCCGACTTACCAACCCTTTGCAAACTCCGAATACCGTAAAGTACTATCCGGGAGACACACGGCGGGTGCTAACGTCCGTCGTGGAGAGGGAAACAACCCAGACCGTCAGCTAAGGTCCCAAAGTGTATGTTAAGTGGGAAACGATGTGGGAAGGCTAAAACAGCTAGGAGGTTGGCTTAGAAGCAGCCACCCTTTAAAGAAAGCGTAATAGCTCACTAGTCGAGTCGGCCTGCGCGGAAGATGTAACGGGGCTAAACATACCACCGAAGCTACGGCTGCGAACTTAGTTCGCGGGGTAGGGGAGCGTTCTGTAAGTGGCTGAAGGTGTGCCGGGAGGCATGCTGGACATATCAGAAGTGCGAATGCTGACATGAGTAACGATAATGCGGGTGAAAAACCCGCACGCCGGAAGACCAAGGGTTCCTATCCCATGTTAATCAGGGTAGGGTGAGTCGACCCCTAAGGCGAGGCTGAAGAGCGTAGTCGATGGGAAACGGGTTAATATTCCCGTACTTGGTATGAATGCGATGGGGGGACGGAGCAGGCTAGGCAAGCATGGCGTTGGTTGTCCATGTGAAAGGCTGTAGGCTGGCGACTTAGGAAAATCCGGGTTGCTAAGGCTGAGAGTCGAGACGAGCCACTAAGGTGGTGAAGTTGTTGATGCCCTACTTCCAGGAAAAGCCTCTAAGCTTCAGTTCATACTGAATCGTACCCTAAACCGACACAGGTGGTCAGGTAGAGAATACTAAGGCGCTTGAGAGAACTCGGGTGAAGGAACTAGGCAAAATTGTACCGTAACTTCGGGAGAAGGTACGCTCTTACTTGTGAAGACTTCGCGTCGTAAGCAGGCGAGAGCCGCAGTGACCAGGTGGCTGGGACTGTTTATTAAAAACACAGCACTGTGCAAAATCGTAAGATGACGTATACGGTGTGACACCTGCCCGGTGCCGGAAGGTTAATTGATGGGGTTAGCTTAGGCGAAGCTCTTGATCGAAGCCCCGGTAAACGGCGGCCGTAACTATAACGGTCCTAAGGTAGCGAAATTCCTTGTCGGGTAAGTTCCGACCTGCACGAATGGTGTAACCATGGCCACGCTGTCTCCACCCGAGACTCAGTGAAATTGAAATCGCAGTGAAGATGCTGTGTACCCGCGGCTAGACGGAAAGACCCCGTGAACCTTTACTACAGCTTGGCACTGAACATTGACCCTACATGTGTAGGATAGGTGGGAGGCTTTGAAGCGCAGACGCTAGTTTGTGTGGAGCCGACCTTGAAATACCACCCTTGTAGTGTTGATGTTCTAACTTAGGCCCCTGAATCGGGGTTGAGGACAGTGCCTGGTGGGTAGTTTGACTGGGGCGGTCTCCTCCCAAAGAGTAACGGAGGAGCACGAAGGTTTGCTAAGTACGGTCGGACATCGTACGGTTAGTGTAATGGTAGAAGCAAGCTTAACTGCGAGACAGACACGTCGAGCAGGTACGAAAGTAGGTCATAGTGATCCGGTGGTTCTGAATGGAAGGGCCATCGCTCAACGGATAAAAGGTACTCCGGGGATAACAGGCTGATACCGCCCAAGAGTTCATATCGACGGCGGTGTTTGGCACCTCGATGTCGGCTCATCACATCCTGGGGCTGAAGTCGGTCCCAAGGGTATGGCTGTTCGCCATTTAAAGTGGTACGCGAGCTGGGTTTAGAACGTCGTGAGACAGTTCGGTCCCTATCTGCCGTGGGCGTTTGAGAATTGAGAGGGGCTGCTCCTAGTACGAGAGGACCGGAGTGGACGAACCGCTGGTGTTCGGGTTGTGATGCCAATTGCATTGCCCGGTAGCTACGTTCGGAATCGATAACCGCTGAAAGCATCTAAGCGGGAAGCGAGCCTCGAGATGAGTTCTCACTTTGACTTAGAGTCAACTGAAGGGCCGTTGAAGACTACAACGTTGATAGGCGAGATGTGGAAGTGCTGTGAGGCATTAAGCTAACTCGTACTAATTACCCGTGAGGCTTAACCATACAACGCCAAAGTGGTTTAGCGACAGAAGTTAATAGACTGAAGTAGACAAAGAATTTAATA
>NZ_RCSQ01000089.1:0-65509 GCF_004103255.1 Pseudoalteromonas sp. PS5 | reverse complement strand
ATTAAGCAAATTGGTATAAAAGCGTCCATTTGGACGCTTTCTGCTTAATATAACCTGAGTTCAGGTCAATATAGTCCCGTTTCTAGCTCTGCGACTTCAACTGTAATAGTAAGGCGCTGACCTGCTCTTAGCACTTCAAACTCGAGTTCTGTGCCTGGGGCTGTGTTACCTATTCGCTTCAACGTTCTTTGTGGGTTAGTGACAGACTCCCCACCGACTTTCACCACAATATCATGCTCTTTCATACCAGCTTGCCAAGCAGGTCCCAATGGATCTAATTCACTGACGGCTAGGCCGATGATTGGTGTGTAAAGGTCGGTGACGCTTTTTCCTGTGCTATCAACAGGTGTACCTCTAAACCCTAGATAACCTCGGATAACTCTACCGTCCATGATGAGTTTATGCATTACATCCATGGCGAGATCATAAGGGATTGCAAAAGATATGCCTTGAATGTCAATATTTAGGCGGGTACGAAACTGCGCTGAAGTAATCCCAACAAGTGCGCCGTTTGAGTTGACGACCGCTCCTCCGGAATTACCAACATTGATGGCAGCATCCATTTGCAGCAAACTATTAAACTGGCTCTCTGTCAGCGTTTGTTTGCCGGTCGCACTAATAATCCCTTGTGTAATCGTTTGTCCTATATTGAGCGGGTTACCAATGGCAAGCACGACATCCCCGACCCGCGGTTGATAGCTCGGGTCGATTGGAATAACGGGAAGGTTTTCACCAGGAATTTTCAGTAGCGCTAAATCCGTAATGGTGTCAAAACCAATAAGTTGAGTATCACTGTATTGGCGGCCATCTGGAAGCAATACAATTATCTGATCGGCATTATTCACTACGTGGTAGTTAGTGAGAATATAGCCGTCACGACTCATAATAACACCTGAGCCGAGCTCTCGAACCGTGCTTTGGCGTTGATACCTTGGCTGCGTACTAAACCCCTCAGAAAAAATCGTTACCACAGCAGGAGCCGTTTTTTCAACAGCATCGGCAAAGCTCATATGCTGAGATTTAATACGGGGCGCTTCGAGTGTTGGTAGATTTGCCCTGAGTTCAGGGTTAAACCAAATGATGATGAACGCTATCCCAAGTCCAGCTAGTAGAGGTGGAAAAATGAATTTAATTAATTTGAACACGCGTGTTTATATTTATCGTTATCTAATACTACTAATAATGACACAAAAAAAAACACAGCGACAAGCTTCGCTGTGTTTCATTTTTTAATATTGGGTCAAAGTGTTACTGAATTAGGTAGAATACGGTTTCACGACCGCGTTTGATCCCAAGTACAATATTGCCTCTGATCCCATCAATTAGTTTGGACATCTCTTTGACACTGGTGACACGCTTGCGATTCACTTGCATGATCACATCACCTTCCTCGAGACCGACGCGAGCCGCAGGAGAGCGAGGTTCAACTGAAGTAATTACGACTCCTTCATTACCATCACGCTCGCCACTTTCAAGCACGGCACCACGAAGGTTTGGATGCACATCTTCAGCATTGGCTTGCTCTTCTTGTTTGCCGCCAAGTTCTACGTCAATAAATTTGGTTCTGCCATCTCGATAAACGCCCAGCCTGACTTCTCGGCCTTCACCTAAAGTGGCAACCTTGCTAGCAAGCTCTGCCATGCTTTCGACTTCATCACCATTGAGGCTGACAATTACATCATTGGCTTTTAGTCCTGCTTTATCTGCAGCTGAATCTTCAACAACGCGCATTACGTAAGCACCGCGCTTAACATCAAAGCCTTGTGCTTTAGCAAGACCTGCATCAAGAGTACGACCATGGATCCCTAAAGAGCCGCGACGCACTTCACCGTATTCAATGATTTGATCGACTAGGCTTTTCATCATATTTGATGGGATAGCAAAGCCAATACCTACGTTCCCACCGGATGCACCAAGAATAGCGGTATTAATACCAATTAGCTCGCCATTGAGGTTAACAAGCGCTCCCCCAGAGTTACCTTGGTTGATAGCAGCGTCGGTTTGAATAAAGTCTTCATAGCCTTCTATATTCAAGCCACTTCGACCAAGTGCGCTGATGATACCTGAGGTTACTGTGTGGCTTAAGCCAAATGGGTTACCTATTGCTACCGAAAAGTCGCCCACTCTTAATCTGTCTGAGTCCGCCAACTTAACTTCTGTAAGGTCTTCACCATCGATCTGCAACAACGCGATATCAGATTCTGCATCGCTACCAATGAGCTTTGCTTCAAATTCTCTGCCATCTTTTAAAGTTACCAGCATTTCGTCGGCATCATCAATTACATGGTTATTAGTAACCACGTATCCTTTATTTGAGTCAATGATGACACCCGAACCTAATCCACTGAAAGGTCGCTTTTGGCTGCGAGGTTGGGGTTGACCGAAGAAAAAGTCAAATGGGTCAACACGGCGGCGCACCTCTTTTGCACCTTTTACTTGAATACTAACAACACCCGGCGCTACCTTTTCTAACATAGGTGCAAGTGTCGGTAATTGTTGACCATCAACGGCAACAGGAAGTTTGGCCACGCTCTGTTGTGGTATTAACAACAGGCTTGAAGAAAGTAAAGCGGCCGATAACAAAGATAAATTAAATTTCATAGTCGTGAAGTACTCCGCTATTAGCGTTTATATAGTTCGTAAGGGGCTGCTAACTAGCCCCTAGAATCAATAACTTCTTTTAAAGACTATGGGGTCTACAAAAAGTTTCATCAAGAGGCTTTAATTTGCTCACTTTCTTTTTTTTGACCAGAAAACAACCCAGTTTCGCCCTCTGCGTAGTCACTAGGAGGTACTTCAAAGCTCGGATCTTGCTTACGTCGTCTTTCTGGACGAGCTTGAAGAGAAGCTTGTAATTGCTCAGTAGTTTCCTTTGAGAAAAATGGATCAGCAGGATGAGAAGGGCGTTCTTGCGTTAGTAGCTGATTGGTCTCTTCAACATGAGTCAGCAGTTGTTGGTAACTGTCTTGCATTCTGTTCACTAGCTTTTTAGTGCTAGCTAAGTGGTCAGAAACATCCTGTCGATATTGCTCTAAATCATGTTTTGCTTGCTGTGCTTGTACTTCTAACTCGTCATGCTTGAATTGCTTCTTAGTGACAAAACCACCAAGAAAAAATGCAGCCACGGCAACAATGATCAGTAATCCAAGCCAAGTAACGGTAGTCATAGGTTTCTCCCTGTATGCCCTAAGGCAAATAAAAATAAAAACTCTGATAGAGTTAAATATACGCTGTGAATGCAGTCGTGTTAATATAACCCACAAACAAATCGTAAAAAATATTTAAGTCGATGACGCCTTGGGAAAAATATCAGCAAGATCTACAACGTGATGATTTTCAATATGACAGTGCACAGGAAAATGCGGTAAAGCATTTACAGCGCTTATACGATGATCTTATCAATCAGCCAGTGGTCAAGCAGAGTTTCTTCTCGCGCCTGTTTGGCAAGGCTGAGCAACCAAAAGTGAAGGGCTTGTACTTTTGGGGAGGCGTTGGGCGAGGCAAAACATACCTTGTCGATACTTTTTATGACGCATTGCCAACAGAGCGTAAGATGCGCGTGCACTTCCACCGTTTTATGCATCGTGTACACAACGAGTTAAAAAAGCTCAAAGATGTTAAAAACCCACTTGAAAGTATCGCTGATACTTTTAAGTCAGAAACCGACATAATCTGTTTCGATGAGTTTTTTGTTCAAGATATAACAGACGCTATGTTGTTAGGTGGTTTGATGGAAGCCTTGTTCGAGCGAGGCATTGTATTGGTTGCGACTTCTAATATCATTCCCGATGAGTTATATCGAAATGGACTGCAACGAGCACGATTTTTACCTGCAATTGCTTTGGTAAAGGCAAACACTGAAGTCGTTAACGTAGATTCTGGTATTGATTATCGATTGCGTACTTTGGAGCAAGCTGAAATATTCCACAGCCCGTTAGATGCGCAAGCAGATAAAAATTTATTTGAGTATTTCAGTAAATTATCACCTGAGCCGGGCCAAGAAAACCAAGCGATAGAAATTGAAGGGCGAATGATCCAAACTCGTATGGTCTCAGATTGTATCGTGATGTTTGACTTTTCGGCACTCTGCGAAACGGCGCGCTCCCAAGTTGACTATATGGAAATCAGCCGCTTATACAACACAGTGATTTTGTCTAATGTGAAGCAAATGGGGCAGCAAAACGATGATGCAGCGCGGCGTTTTATTGCTTTAGTCGATGAGTTTTATGAGCGTAATGTGACGCTTATCATCTCTGCTGCTGCACCGATCACAGAGTTATACAGCGAGGGTACACTCACATTTGAATTCAAACGCTGTGTTAGTCGATTGCAAGAGATGCAGTCGCATGAGTACCTTGCGAGAGAACACTTAGCTTAAGGTGTGCATTTTTTTATGTTGCAGCGCTGTGTGGGGTGTCAGTTGAAAGGCACTGTAAACGCAGCTTGCAGCATACCCGCAACGTCGCACTGACGGATTTTTCGTCTTTTTGATTTTTTTCAAAATTCTTGAGATTTTCTTGTAGAAAAAAACATCAAGCGCTGGTTTTCACCCAGAAGGCTTGCTATAATCCGCGGCCTGCCACGTTGCGTTCTATTGCCCTCGTCGGCTTAGCCACTGACTTGAGCGGCAAAAAAGTCTTCAACTCGAAGGGGTTAAAGCAAATACAAGTAGAGCGGTAGTCCAAGGACTGCCTGTGGTTTTAAAATTGAAAACTTTGGATTTTTATAATGAAAACGTTTGTTGCTAAACCAGAAACTGTAAAACGTGACTGGTACGTAGTTGACGCTGAAGGTAAAACTTTAGGTCGCATCGCTACTGAAATCGCTCGTCGCCTTCGCGGTAAGCATAAAGCTGAGTACACTCCACATGTTGATACTGGTGACTACATCATCGTAATCAACGCTGAGAAAGTTACTGTAACTGGTAACAAAACTCAGGACAAAATGTACTATGCTCACTCTGGTTACCCAGGTGGCCTTAAGTCTATCAACTTTGAGAAACTTCAAGCTAAAAAGCCTGAAATGATCATCGAGAAAGCGGTTAAAGGCATGTTACCTCGCGGTCCTCTAGGTCGTGAAATGTTCCGTAAACTTAAAGTTTACGCTGGTAACGAGCACAACCACGCTGCACAGCAGCCTCAGGTTCTAGACATTTAAGGAGCACTATCATGGCAAATCAATACTACGGTACAGGTCGTCGTAAAAGTTCAAGTGCTCGCGTATTCCTACGCCCAGGCACTGGCAACATCGTAATCAATAAGCGCTCTTTAGAAGAGTTCTTCGGTCGTGAAACTTCTCGCATGGTTGTTCGTCAGCCTCTAGAGTTAGTTGAAATGACAGAAAAGTTTGACTTATACATCACCGTTGCAGGTGGTGGTACAACTGGTCAAGCGGGTGCTATCCGTCACGGTATCACACGTGCACTAATGGAGTTTGACGAGTCTCTACGTCCAGCTCTACGTAAAGCTGGCTTTGTTACTCGTGATGCTCGTAAAGTTGAGCGTAAGAAAGTTGGTCTTAAGAAAGCACGTAAGAAGACACAGTTCTCAAAGCGTTAATTTATTACGTTTCAAGAATTCAAAAACCCAGCTTATGCTGGGTTTTTTGTTTTCTATGCTCTCAATACTCACATCAAAGTGAGCACTGTTACAAAATTCCGCTTAATTTTGCCTAAAAATATCGTGTCAGATTAAAAAAGTTCAATAAATATAATAATTAGTGCAAATCGAACGGTAACTTGACGGTTTTTTTTGCTACAATTGGCGGAGCAAGTAGAAAGACCTGAGATCCAGTCATGCGATTTGGTGCGTATCCTTAGTCGGGGGTTGATCTTAGTCAGTATATTGTTGTGTCAGATGCGATATTATAAATACGCGGTTCCATGCTCGAAGTAATCATAGATGACTTTCTTCCGGTTTATTCGGGCATGGATCTGGAATAACCTTGTTTTAATCAAGGTATTTATTTATGATCGCGTCTATTTTGTAATTTCTTAAATTAACCTGCTGTAACTGATGTTCTCAATATAGCAAGTGTTGGGAATCAAGTGGAGATAAGTGGATGAGCAATGCGCCTGTAGACAACAGCCGACGTCGCTTTTTAACTATCGCTACCTCTGTTGTAGGTGGCGTTGGTGCGGTTGGAGCTGCTGTTCCTTTTATTGCGTCCTGGAATCCAAGTGAGCGAGCTAAATCTGCAGGTGCGCCTGTAGAAGTAGATATCAGCAAGCTTGAGTCTGGACAACTTATTCGTGTTGAGTGGCGAGGCAAACCAGTTTGGATTGTTAATCGTACACCAAAAATGCTAGAACAAATGAAGCAACACGAAGGTAATCTTCGTGATCCTAACTCAGAAGAGCCACAACAGTTGGCATCAGCTCAGAACGGGTATCGTTCTAAGCGACCTGAAATCTTCGTTGCGGTTGGGATTTGTACTCACTTGGGATGTTCACCAACCTTCTTAAATGGTAGTTTTGGTGAGTTAGTTGAAGGTACTGATAGTGGCTTCTTCTGTCCATGTCATGGTTCAAGATTTGATATGGCAGGGCGCGTATTCCAAAACGTACCTGCACCTCTAAACTTAGAAATCCCTCCGTATACCTTTATTGACGACACTACCATTTTGGTAGGTGAAGAAGAAGGGGTTGCATAATGTCTGGTCAAGTAGATAAAGCTGCAAATACGGGTGTTGTTGGTAAAGTTGTTGATTGGATTGACGATCGTATTCCTATGACTCGCGTCTGGAATATGCACATCGCACAGTACCCAGCACCAAAAAACTTTAACTTTTGGTACTTATTTGGCTCGCTTGCCATTCTAGTACTAGTAAACCAGATTGTTACTGGTATCTGGCTAACCATGAGCTACGTACCTTCAGCCGAAGGTGCGTTCGCGTCTGTTGAATACATCATGCGTGATGTTGAATACGGTTGGTTATTGCGTTACTTACATTCTACCGGTGCATCCGCTTTCTTTGTGGTGGTTTATCTCCACATGTTCCGAGGCATGATTTACGGTTCCTACCAAAAACCACGTGAACTACTGTGGTTGTTTGGTATGTTTATTTTCCTTGCACTAATGGCTGAAGCTTTCATGGGTTACTTATTACCATGGGGTCAGATGTCATTCTGGGGTGCTCAGGTAATTATTTCACTATTCGGTGCTATCCCAGTAATTGGTGAAGATTTAACACAGTGGATCCGTGGTGACTACGTAATTTCAGGTGCGACACTAAACCGTTTCTTTGCATTACATGTAATCGCACTTCCTCTGGTATTGGTTATCTTAGTATTCTTGCATATCGTAGCATTGCATGAAGTTGGCTCTAACAACCCTGATGGCGTTGAGATCAAGCGCAAGAAAGGTTCAGTAGCTGAAGAAGACAAGCCTAAGTTCAAGTTTCACGAGTACTACACAAGTAAGAAAGATATTGTGGATGCAATTCCGTTCCACCCTTACTACACAGTAAAAGATGTGCTGGGTGTTGCTGGTTTCTTAATTTTGTTCTGTGCTGTTGTGTTCTTTGCTCCAGAGATGAAAGGTTTCTTCCTTGAAGCGCCAAACTTTGAAGCTGCGAACCCGCTTAAGACACCTGAGCATATTTTCCCTGTATGGTACTTCACACCATTCTATGCGATTCTACGTGCAATTCCTGATAAATTATTAGGGGTAGCGGCGATGGGGGCATCGATCGTAGTGTTAGCGTTGCTACCGTGGATTGACCGTGGTTCAGTTCGCTCAATTCGCTACCGCTGTGGTTTCCATAAAGTGAACATCGCACAGTTTGTTGTTACCTTCTTAATCCTAGGTTGGGCAGGTGCAACACCGCAGACAACGTTCTCGACAATTTTGTCGCAGATCTGTACTGTGACGTATTTCATGTTCTTCGTTTTACTATTCGTGTACTCGAAGAATGAAACAACGAAGCCACTACCAACGAGGTTGACGAAATGATGAAAAAGCTAGTAATCGGTTTATTCGCATTGTTGCCAACACTATCGATGGCAGCTGGCCCGTCAGTACCGCTGATGGAAGCAAATAATGATTTAACTGATAACGCATCTTTGCAGCGTGGCGCTAAGCTATTTATGAACTACTGCTTAGGCTGTCACCAAATGCAGTATCAGCGTTATGAGCGTACTTTCAGAGATATTGGTATTCCAACCGAAATTGGTAAAGAAACCCTTATCTTTGATGGTTCAAAAGTGGGTAGCCACATATTGAACGCAATGGATCAGGATGACGCCGCTAAGTGGTTTGGTGCTCCTCCTCCAGACTTAACGCTTATCTCTCGCGTTAAGTCACCGGACTATATCTATACTTACTTGAAGTCATTCTACAAAGATGATTCTCGCCCATTTGGTGTAAACAATGTTGTTTTCCCACTGGTGGGGATGCCTCACGTATTACAAGAGTTACAGGGTTTACCAACACCTATCACTGAAGAAGTGGAAGAAAATGGTCAGACAGTAACTAAAGTGGTTGGCGTAGAGACTGACGGTACTGGTGAGATGAGTGTTGATGAATACGATCAAGCAGCTCGAGATATTACAAATTTCTTAGCGTATGTTGGTGAGCCATCTCGCCTACAGTCAGAAGCGCTAGGTATCAAAGTAATTGGCTTCTTGGTTATCTTCTTCATTTTGGCATTCTTCTTGAAGAAAGAATACTGGAGAGATGTTCATTAATTTGAATATTCAAAGGTAGTTTTTGCAATAGGGGCGTTCGCCCCTTTTGCTGTTTAAAGTGATTTAATTACTTTTAGTTTTTTAATGGAGGTAGGCATGGCCGTTGCTGCCAATAAGCGCCCTGTAATGACACTTTTTTCTGGGTCAAACTGTATGTACAGTCACCAAGTACGTATTGTACTTGCTGAGAAAGGTGTAAGTGTTGATATTCATCAGGCTGAAAAGGACAACTTACCGGAAGCGTTACATGAGATTAATCCGTATGGTACTGTTCCTACGCTAATCGATCGTGAGCTTGGTTTGTATCAAGCAAATATCATTATGGAATATCTAGATGAGCGCTTCCCGCATCCTCCGCTGATGCCTGTATATCCGGTAATGCGTGGTCGTAGTCGTCTAATGATGCATCGTATTGAAACTGATTGGTACTCACTAGCTGAAAAGATTAGTGACGGTGGTGACGATGCTGCTCAAGCTCGCAAAGAGTTAACTGAAGCTTTACTCGCTGTTGCGGCTATCTTCACTGAAGCGCCTTACTTTATGAGTGAAGAATTTAGTCTTGTAGATTGCTACTTAGCACCACTGTTATGGCGTTTACCACAACTTGGTATTGAACTAAATGGCGCTGGAAGCAAAGAGCTTAAAGAGTACATGTTACGTTTATTCGAGCGTGATTCATTCCAAGCATCACTAACGGATGCTGAGCGTGAGATAAGATCGTAATGACGTCTAATCGTCCTTACTTGCTCCGCGCTTTTTACGAGTGGATAGTAGATAACGAATGTACGCCACATTTAGTGGTCAATGCAGACTATCCCTCGGTACAGGTTCCTGCACAATTTGTTCAAGAGGGGCAAATTGTGTTGAATGTGAATCCGTCGGCGGTAACGAACTTTTCCATGGATAACCATGCAATCAGCTTTAATGCGCGCTTTAGCGGACAGCCTATGCAGGTGTATGTACCTAATGGTGCTGTATTGGCTATCTATGCACGGGAAAATGGTGAAGGCACCGTATTCACGCCTGAAGAAGAAGTCTTTGAAGATGAAGCGTTAGAGTTGGTAGAAGAGACTGAAGTCTCACCAGAGCTTGACGCTAAACCTGAGCCAGAAAAGAAGAAAGGCTCGCATCTTAGAGTAATAAAATAAAAAAACCTGCGAATGCAGGTTTTTTTATGTCAGCATTTTATGCTCTTTACCATGTGGTTATTGGTCACTCTTTCAAGTAGAGCAAGTATTAAGACTAATATCTAAATCTCAGGTTAAATAACCTGAGATTTAGATAAGGAATGAGCTAACTCATTGCTTTTAAGACCACATTAAACTATCCGCTTCTCTAGCCAGACAGTTTTGGGGATAACACCGCTTCCGCGTCCTGCTCTCGCTAAGGTACCTACATCCTGTAGGCAAGGCAAATTTACATACCAATAGCGAGCTATTGGAAGTGAATTCAACGCAGTTAACGCTAAAATTGACTGCTAGAAAGGCATTAATTATCCGAAGCTCAGGTTAAATATATTCAAAGGCCTTAACTACCCGTTTGACGCCATTAATGTGACGAGCTATCTCAACAGCTGAGTTGGCTTCTTGCTTTGATACTAAACCCATCAAAAATACTTCTGAGTTTTCAGTAACCACCTTAATATTTGCACCATTGACCTCATCAGCCGCCAATAGTTTGGTTTTTACCTTAGAAGTTAGCCAAGTGTCATGGGTTTTTGTGGTGATGCCTATATTGGTGCTTATTCTAAGCTGGTTATGGACTTGCTTGACCCCCGCGATATTGTGTAATGCACGTTCGGCTTCAGTTTTCATTTCTTGATTGGCTACTTGACCAATCATCAGTACAACACCATTGACACTAACGAGTGTGATATTGGCATGATCGGCAAGACGTTTAACCTCTTTAATCGCCAATGTACCTTTAATCTCGATATTATTGTCGTCAATTTGCGCACCAATCGTGCGTCTGTCATTGGCAGCGGATACTGCGCCAGCAGTACCTGCTACCACAGCAGCAGCACAGCCCTGCAAGAGTAATACCGCGGCAAGTAAGGAAGCTATTCTCATCATCAGACTTCATCCTGAGGGAATAAAATGGCATCAATTAATTCACTGAGACAGTGAGTATTAAATAGTTGTGACTCAATGATCCGGCTAGGTCGCTTACTGGGGATCCGGATTTCTACATCCTGAGGGCCAAGTAGGCCTGTTAATTCTCCGCCGTCATCCCCGACTAATGCTATCACTTTCATATCTCGAGTTAATGCGGCTTCAACCGCGCCAATTACTGCCTTTTCTTGTCCATTAATGGCATATGCGACAAGTAAGTCACCTGGTTGTGCAAAAGCACGTACTTGTTTGGCAAAGCGCTCTCGCGCTTTGCCATTTTCGGGTGTTGCTAAGTTATACTGTTCATTGGTCAGTGCGAGTGCTGGTAGGCAAGGGCGCTCTGTTTCATAAAAGTTACTAAGTATTGTTGCCAAATGATGCGCTAGCATATGATTGCTTGGCGCGCCGCAGCAGATTATCTTATTGCCATTAATAAGGCTTTGCGCCATTGTCATTGCTGCCATCTCCAGGGCCTTAGGTAGCACTTCCCCAGCGGCAATCTGCGCTTGAATTGATTCTGTAAATATAGACTTAATAGATTCTTGCATGCTAAAAAATATTCTTAATCCAGTTTATTTCAGAAGGAGCTACCCCTTGAATTGCAACAAAGTCGACTCTCAGCTGTGTGTTATGCAAATTGTGTTGTGCCAAGTAATTATAAATACTACGCTTTAATCTTTGAAGCTTAGTTTTGGAAAGTGCATTAATTGCACCACCAAAATTTTTACTGTCACGGTATTTAACTTCGACGAACACCAACACTTGCGCTTCTCTCATAATGAGGTCAATTTCACCATACTTGCAATGAAAGTTTCTCGTTACAGGTGTTAGTCCCTGCTTTACCAAGTATTGTTCCGCAATTAACTCAAAGTGTTCACCTTTATTCCGTGTGTTATTAAATAGTCCCTTAAACATACAAAATCCTATCTTATTAGTGAGGTGCTCTGTGCTTCCTCTTTTTGCATAAACAATGGCAGTGGGGGTTGCTCATCCAAGCTAACTAAACGGATCTGCTTGTTGCGATATTGTGCCCAGCTGAGGCTGCGTACAATGTCGGCATTATCACGGATGCTGAGCTGCCCGGTCAGGCCCTCAAAGCTTTTACCCGATAACCAAGCAAGTTGGCGCAGCTCTGATATAAGGTTAGTCGCATCATATGCCATGGCAAATAGGCGTTGCTCCAAGTCAGCTTGCTCAGGCCAAAGCGCTTGGTATGTCTCCCTAATGGCATTTCTATCTATCGCTCCTGGTAGCATCCAAGGCTGTTCAGTAAAATAAAGCCCTTCTAAATCCCCTTTATCAGTTACATCAATTTGTTTACTGTAACTACGTGAACTTGCGTACAGAGGAATTTTATTGGCAAAAGTACTTACATTCACATCTAAATAAGGCTTAAGTAGGCGCGTTTCCATCGCATCGCCTAAGATATAAACCACATCTATATCGCGTCGTGAGCGAGTTTCACTTTTTACTTCCTTGCGAAAGAGGTTTTTGATTACGTTGGTACGGGCTTTTGAGGCATCGACTTCAAGTAGGTCGGTGATCACATCAGCCATGTCTTCGCTGTTCGTGTAATAGCCAATCTCAGGTGCAGTTTCAGAATAGTGCTTCCAGCCCTCAACAAAATGCTCAATTAAACGCTTGCCCGATGCACTAGCTGGTGCCAGTAGCATTGGCTTTTTGTATGCCTTAGCTAAAAAGTGCTTCATCGCCTGCTCGACTTCATGCTCAGGGTTTAGCGCAAAAAAGTACTGCTCATTAGTGCGTGGGGTAATTCTCTCTCGAGCGTTCAAAAAGAGTGTCGGGTAGAGAGAGAAATCAGGATTATCAACTAGTTTTTCGACGTTAGATTTCAGCAAAGGACCTATAACGAAGTCCGCATTCGCTTTGGCAAGTTGTGCCAGAATATCTTGCTCTGACGACATTTCATCAATAAAAAAAAACTTCTTCAATGGTGCTACTATCCGTTGCTGCTAAAAAACCATTTTTAAGCGCGGTACCAAGGCGCTCGCTTGCTCCTGATTGTGGAATGAGTACCGCAAGCTTTCTTACATCGTAAGGCTCTAGTGCAACCGCACCCTGTAGATCTTTTGGTAGCAAGGCTGCGGCTGGGTGGTTAGCAAAGCGACGGCGCCAGTTATTCATAGCCTGGTCTAATTCAATGCTAGAGCCGAGATAAATTTGCTGATATTTAGCCAATGTGACCCAGCCACGTTGCAATACGCTTCCAGAATCAAAGCGCTCTAGTGCATAACTAGAGAGCTGTTGCAGGGCTCGCCAAATCTCATCGTCTAGCCCTGCGACATTAAGGTTGTGTTGTTGAGCAATGTCTGCCGCTTTGAAAAATTCAACGAGCGCTTTTTTAGGAAGTTGTTGTGAAGCATAAATGCTACCGAGTAGATATTCATACCATGCTTGGTGTTCAGGTGTATTTAACCTTCCTTCTAATGTATGCAATATAGCCAAGGCGCTTTCATATTGCTTCAGCTCTTTACGAGCATAGGCTACATATAATTTATTTTGTACGTGATCGACACTGGCCTTGCTTCCCATTGCCAAGCTTATCTGCTCTAGCATGAGCCAGTTTTTTTCTTCAATCGCAGCGTCTCTGGCTACGTAAAGTAGCTGAATTTTTGTGATGCCAGATTTACTTTTTGCTTTGGCAAAGAGTGAGGCAGCACTATCATCTGTCTGATTGATGGTGGTTGCTGTTTCGCTTTGTTGAGGCAATTTGGTGACATTTGTGCTTGTACTGCAGGCGGATAACCCCGACAATATTGCAACTAAAAGCGCTATCTTTTTAAACTGCACTGGCAAACCTTCTATTTCACGACTAAGTGGACATCTTACTGACTGACATTGGAGAGCTCAATGGCTAATCTTCACAACGAAAATAAAATCGGCACCCTCTATATTGTTGCAACACCAATAGGTAATTTAGAGGACATCAGTGAACGTGCACTGAAAGTATTAAGTCAAGTTGATTTAATCGCTGCTGAAGATACTCGTCACACGGGTAAATTATTAAGCCACTTTAGTATTAAAGCAAAAACTTTTGCCCTACATGATCATAATGAAAAGCAAAAAGCGCAGCAAATTTTGGATTGGCTTAATGAAGGCAAGGATATTGCGCTGGTTTCAGATGCAGGCACACCACTTATCAGCGATCCTGGCTATGCGGTGGTTAATTTATGTCGTGACGCGGGGGCAAATGTCACCCCTGTTCCTGGGGCATGTGCTGCTATTGCTGCGGTGAGTTGCTCTGGGCTCGCAACCGATAAATTTCAATTCGTCGGCTTTACTCCAGCAAAGAGCCAAGCGCGTCAGCAGTTTTTTAAAGAGGTTGTGACGTCAGGGATCACTAGCATCATGTACGAAAGCACCCATAGGATTATGGCCAGCCTCGAAGATATGAAAGCAGCCCTTGGCGAAACACAAAAGGTAGTATTTGCAAAAGAATTAACAAAAACGTACGAAACTTTTTTTAGTGGTACGGTAACAGAGCTCATCACTTTTTTGCATGACACACCAGAAAAGCAAAAAGGTGAGCTGGTATTGATGCTACCTGGTGAGGAGCGCGATGAGCAAACTCTGACTCCAGAGGCAAGTAAGTTGATTGCGTTACTTGAGTCCGAAATGCCACTTAAAAAAGCATGTGGGGTTGCGGCTGAATACCTAGGACTGAAAAAGAATGCGTTATATAAAGCTTGGCTGGAAACTCGAGCGTAATAACCGGTTGCTTTGAACAATATTGGATTGAGAGAAACTTTATTGTTCAAAGCTTAAGTTATCTACTTTATAGAGACGGAATAACAACAACGTAACTACACCTTGTTATTCCAAACTCAGATCACTTGTCGTTACTGCATTTCCATGGCGTCACAAGGCACATACCAGATTGTAGAGTGCTGTTGTGTTTATGTGTTGGTAGTACTTGCTCGCTTTGTTTCATACCAAGAGAGCTAGCTTGGGTCATTGAGGTAAAGAACAGAGATATGATGTAAATGGCAGTTAGCTTTTTCATTTGTTTTTCCTTGTTTTTTGCTACCACCACATCTCTACATTTCTAACGCTTCCAATAAATAATTAAGAGTGAACTTTTTTGTAACTTTTACCTGAGCCATCAGTTGGCTACTTTGGGTCTGAGCGTCTTTTTTGATGATTAACGCATTGTTTCTGTTACTTATGTAAAAATTAGTAGCGCTTGAGTCGTACGGTAGCTCAAACTTTTTGTGCTCTGGTTCGGTTTTTGATATATCGAGTTGATGATAGCTAACACGTGATAAATCATGTTCAGTCCAGATGACCAGATCTTCATATAGCTGTATTTCTGAATTGGACTCTAATACTGCTCTAGTATGTAGAGGAAGAATACTTGCATCTTTTGGTTTGATAAATAGCTCACCTTCTATATTCGCCAGCAATAAGTTTCCCTCAAATTCTCGCACAAACTTAAAACCACTGAAGAGATGCGTCAACTCGTTATGCTCCCAGCGATATACCAGCCATTGGGAGTCTGACTTAGCGGTAAAATAAACGGCTTTCCCATCACTGGCGATCACTACGCTGTGAAGGGTCGCAGTATGGCGGATAGACTCAGTTATCGGGGAGGAGTGAGTGTAGTCAACTTTTATAATGGTTTTATCTTGTTTGACTGCAAATGCTTGAGCTTTACGAGCGTGGCTCAGGTCGGTTAATTTATCTGTGCTTTGCAATAAAACACCTTTCTTATTTGGCATTGAGCTTTGAAACTTGACTATTTGTGTATTGTCTTGATGTTGAATTTTGGCAATAAAGCTACCGTCATCACTTATGTTGATAAGTGATTGAATGTCGCTATCAAAGTGATACAGCTTACGTTTTGGAGTACTATTAAGAGGTAATGTTAGCTCCAAAAAGAACGCCCCTTTTTTTAGCTCTGACAGCATATGAAGCTGCTGGCTCTGAGGCTGATAACTCAACATGTACACAAAATCATCGGCAAGATGGGTTTGCATTTGTTGCTCTAAGTTGTGCTCTATGACGCCTTGCTCTGTTGCGATTAAGAGGGTGTTGTTGTCTCGCCAGTCAAGGTCTATCAGTTTACTTGAATGTGGCACTAACCCGATACGTTGTAAACTGCGAAGGTCATATATTTCTATATAAGAGTGCTCAGCTAAGCTATCGAAAACAAGCAGCGCGATTTTATCTTGCTGTGTCGAAACTGCGCCTGCGAAAAAGTTAATATAGGATTCCGCATTTTTAATTACCGCCTCAATCGTGCCTGTTTTATGGCTGTACTGATAAAGATGAAACGCACTTTGTGCGTGTGAAGCGCCGAGAAAGTATAAGGTGTCTTCAGTTGGTCCAAGGAAAATATCAGCAATAAGAAATTGAGGGTCAATAATATGCCGCGTTTGACCAGTTTGAATATTATACTCGATGATAGTCGAGTTGCCTTTCACAACATCAGAGATAAATAAACGCTCACCAGAGTGAGAGAATGCCATTGCATCAGGCCAATTAACGTTCTCCATGACGACACTTTCTGTACCTGTGCCTTGATTGCTCAGTATGATGGAATAATCCTGTTCTCCATTAAGTTTTGCTGCATAGGCAGAAAGCCCCGAAGTTGACTCAGCAAATGACAGCTGATCTGCGCCTACGGTTGTTTGGACTAGTGGTTGAGCTGAAATAGAGGTTTGTTGCGAAAGTGGAATAAATAACGCCAATAGGGGTAATGCAAGCAACAGTAAATAGGGGGACAGATGAGACGACTTTTTTGCTTGCCACTGTGAACATTGGTGATTGCCATGTCCTTGTGAAGGGCACTGTGTTGTTTTACAGGTGTTGGCATTACACACCAGCTTATATCCTCTTTTTGATACATGCTGGATAAAGTGTGGTTGTTTAGGGTCGTCCTTAAATGCTTGACGAAGTTTACTAATGCAACGCCTTACAGCAGCGTCACTGACAAGCACCCCGGCCCATACTTCATCATGTAGCTCATTGATACTAATGTATCGATCTTGATTGTTATATAAGTACTCTAAAACTTCAAAAACCTTCGGCTCTAGCTCTATTAATTCTTCCTCTATACATAATTTATGCTCGTCCTTTAACAAGATTATTCTTTTCATAATTGTCATTCTTGTAAGAGTTAAAAAATAAAACCATATAAAACAATATCATACGTTTCGGTTTTTGAAAAATTAGGATTTAGTTATTCCATTAATGATTCTAAGGGATATAAGTTTGTTTGTGAAACATAAATTGTCACAAAGATTAACGCTTGTTATTGGAGTGTGAATGTGAAGCGATTCGAGAAACTAAAATCAATAGCGCTATCTCAACCCAAAATACTTCAACAGCAAAAAATGAATGAGATTAAGTGGTTTAAAAATGGCTGTAGTGAATGTCCCGAGTCTGGTCAGTGTAAATCATCAGAGCCTTCGCCCGAGGCGCCTAACAGCTAAATCGATTTTCCAAATAGCAGTGCATGTTTTATCACCCAGCGTGCATTGTTTTAAACAAGATGGGTGAGATTTAAAGGAATACAAAAATGTCTATCAACAAACTTAAAGAAATTGCACAAAAACAAAAAATCAATGCTTCTAAAGAAGTACTGCAGATCATGCGTACTCAAGGCTGTTCAAGCTGCTGTAGCTTTAGTGAAGGTGGTAACTCACAAGAAGCGAAAAATATTCAGTAAGCATCCTTAAGCCAGTCGCCGCTACTCTCTTTGTGTCGACAAGCCGTCACACACTATGTTGGTCGGCATGTTAATTCAATGGTGGATAGGGACTGTACTTAGCATTGAGATAAATACTATTCGGAGAAGAATAATGAGTATTCAAAAACTAAAGAAATTATCAAAACTAAAACAAGTTCAAGTAAGCAAAGATGCTTTAAGCATTATGCGTACACAAGGTTGCTCAAGCTGCTGTAGTTTCAGTGGCGGTGGTAACTCGCAAGAAATGAAGTAGCAAAGTGGGTTAAGACCACACTGAGTTATTTCAGGGAGAGTGCTTAGGCGACTGATGTCATCAATCCGCTCCCAATACAGCATCAGTTTTATCAATAGATTGGTGCTGTTGTTCACCGTTATCTTAATGATTATCAGCCGTCACTTGGTGATTGTTAGGGAAAATACCGCGCCGTGTAAAACAATAATAAGGGGTTTGCAATGGTTCCATTGCTCAAAAAGGATATTCAATTTGTGCCACGCGAAGAAGAGGGATTAGTTGTTCTTTGTCGTGAGTTACCAAATGGGTCAAAAGCCGAAATTAGAATACATCCAATTCAAGCGTTCATTATGGTGTTATTTGATGGACAGAACGACAAAAGCAAAGTTGCACAAGTGATAGCAGAGGTAATGAGTATCGAACCGCAAGCAGCGGTTGATATTGTCGAAACACTTCTTAATCGATTTTCGTTATTTTTTACCGACACGCCTTTATCCGACACATCATTGCTTTCTCATAACCCAGAGGCTTTTTTGTTCGAAGGAGACGATACACTCATCGTTAACCGTCGCGAGGATGCACCGGGAGCTATCGTATGGGTTGTCACGGAAGATTGTAACCGTAAGTGTAAGTACTGCTATAAAGATGCCAAGTTTGTAGCTGATGGGTTTGCTCGTGATATTGCTTTTCCTTTCGAGCGCGTTACTCAAATAATTGACGAAGCCGCAATGATAGGTGTCAATCGCTTGATCTTCACCGGAGGAGAGCCCTTACTGCGCCAAGACTTGCCAGAAGTCATAGGGCATACGATAGATCAAAATATTATTCCAATAGTCATCACAAAAATGCGAGTAGAAGGTGACATGATGGCACGGTTAGTAAAAGCCGGCCTAGAAGAGCTTCATGTCAGTCTAGATTCAGTAGTCGAAGCGGAGGTCGAGAAGCTAGTTGGTGTTAAAGGTGCTTTAGATGACATGCTAGTGACCATCAACGCTTGCTGTGAAAATGGTATTAAAGTCGTACTAAGGCCAGTCATGACGGCGATTAATGTAGACAATCTTGAGCAGCTGATTTCTCAGACCTATGCCATGGGAGTCAGAGAGTTTGTGATTGATGTATATGGGAAAACCTGTGGTCGCCATGAGCCTAGTTTTATGCTGAGTGACGAACAAGAAGCACAACTAAAAGTCACAGTAAAAAGCCTAAAAGAGAGGTATACGCAGGCAAAATTCGGATTTAACTTCGATTTACGAGAAGCGACCGAAACCAAAGGGTGCATGGAAGGCTTAAAAGGGATCACCGTTCAGCCAAATGGACTGTGTGTTAAGTGTGAACATATACCACCTGGACCTCATAATACCTTTGGTGATTTAAACGAAAGTGGTTTGCTGGATATTTGGATCTCTGAAAAAATGAAAGAGATAGTCATTCCAAGTCGTAAATTTTTCAAAGGCACATCGTGTTATAAATGCGATCTGTTTCGAAACTGCAACTACGTCCGTGGTCGTTGCACCGTTACAGCTAAAGGGAAGTTCGGCACTATTCATGCGCCTGATCTTTATTGTCCCATCGGTGAATTTCATAAAAGTAATGAGATCGATGTACACGTAATTAATGCGTAGGAGTGATGGCGATGAGAAGATTTGGAAAACTTGGTGTCATTCACCAACACGCAGATAGCTACTCGCTTGACTACTTTCCCATCGCGGGACAGCAAGAAACGCCGAGTATTGAGTTACACCCTTTGGTTGTCTATATCTTGTCTTTGTTAGATAAGCAGTGGACAGTTGAAAAAATAGTGGAAGATTTACAGCATCATTTTGATATTGCGCCAGAACATGCACAAGAAATTACAGATGATGTTGATGTCGTTTTTGAACGTCACTTTACTTCACAGCAGCATGAGCCTTCAGGTGTTACTATTGATGAAGAGGCCGTCCGAACACAAGTACGAGCGCTAAGTCAGCATACACCACTGACCACTCGAACAACCGTATTTAAAGGTAATCGCTCGCCATTTCCAATGACATTACAGTGGCTTGTTACAGACTTTTGTAACCGTAAATGCGTGTATTGTTATCAAGGTGCACCGCTAAGTAGTAAAACGGAAGATTCCTCTGTTGATATTGATGTCATAAAAAGATTGATTAGAGAAACCGCGCAGCTTGGTGGCAAAGAAGTACTACTGACAGGCGGTGAGCCGTTACTACGTGAAGATATTTATGAAGTCATGGTATATGCGTTACAACACGGTTTAACTCCTGACTTCATCAGTAAACAATTTGTGAGTGTAGAGAACGCTAAAAAGCTTGCAGCTGCTGGGTTGAAAGATGCGTTTTTCAGCATTGATAGCCTAGAAAAAGAGGCCGCGAAATCACTCACAGGAATTGGTGGGTTTGCCAAGAAAATCGGCCAAACCGTTGAAAATATGGTTACAGAGGGAATACGTGTGCACGCGAAGTCACTGTTAACTTCGCTTAATGCTCATGCCTATACTGAAACGTTAGAAACTTTAGAGCGACTTGGCGCTCACTCCATCACGATTGATACCTACTCTGATAACCTCCAGCGTCATGATGATGGTTTACACGCCTCAGTGGCACAAATGCACGAAGTCCGCGATGCGGTTGATACTTTTTTAGCCACCCAGCCAAAGTTGAAAGTGTATTATCGCTCTGAACAGATAGAAAAAGACATCGATTATGATATTGACGGCTTTGTCTGTCATAACGGCCGCACACAATTATTGTTTTATCCTAATGGGGACATTTCCAAGTGCGATAAGAAGCTGCCTGGTGGAGACATGATAGTTGGCAGCGTGTTGAATCAAAGTGTTTTTGAAGCATGGAATAGCACGGCCTTATTAGAATCGTTAGACCCACCAAGAGATAAGTATAAAGGCACTCCCTGCTATACCTGTGACAGTTTTGACACCTGTAATATTCGCGGACGTTGCTACTACGGTGCTTACATGTCAACGGGAACATTATATGGCCCGCAGGAAGGGGCATGCAAATATATGGTGGGGGTGAAAAGTGTTTGTTAATCAATTCTTAAAGCTAAAAGATAAATCACGACTAGTCAAAGAGTCCAACCGCGTCATCTTATTTACTGTCGACAAGGGAGAGAAGTTTGCCTCTTTATCTGTGGTGCACGCGTTGGTGCTTGCACTGAGTACTGGTGAAAACAGTACCACGGATATCCGAGATGGATTGATGGAGATTTTTGACTTTGAGCAAAGTGAAGCGCAGCAGCTCATCAGTGATTTGCTTGTTCAAACGGCTGACTTTATCGACGTGCAAGACCATGCTTTTACTGAGCTTAATGCACGTTATGATGCCGAGGACTTTATATATCAAGCCGAGCCAACACCCTGGCAAAATAAACTAGAGGTGCCCAATACTGTGGTGTGGATGACAACAAATCGTTGTCCTGCTGATTGTGTTTATTGTGTTATCCCGACATTAAAAGCCAATGAAATTGCGCCAAATGAACTCACAACAGAGCAGGCATTTAAGTTTTTGTCTGAGTGTGTTGCACTTGGGGTGAAGTATGTCAATTTGCATGGGGGCGATCCTTTCTTACGTAAAGACATGATAGAGATCATTGAGTACCTGCTTGAGCATGATGTATTCGTAGATGTGTCAACCAAAATGCCACTACGGGAGAGCTTAATCGAGCGCCTAGCAAAGGCGGGGTTAGATACGCTTCAGGTCAGTATAGACAGCAAAATACCAAAAATTGCTGATGCCATTGTGAAAGTAAAAAACTGGCTGCCAAAAATTAACCAAACTATTGAGCTATGTCAGAAATATGATCTGAATGTTCGCGCTAATATTGTTGTGACGGCCATGAATATTGATGGGATCCCAGACTTGCTGAGATACCTCATTGAAGAAAAGGGTATTACAGATGTTGGCATGTCGAGCTATTTACGTTCTGAACATAAACATGATGATGATCTGCTAATTAATCAGCAGCAACGAGAGTGGCTAGTTAATGCTGTTAACGAAATATCAGCACAATACCCTGATATTGAAATAGGCAACATCTCCGTGAAGAGTGAAAGAGAAGTGTCTGTATCGATCCCTGGCTTTGGCTCTTGCGCGGGTGGTAAGACGGCACTGGTCATCGGCTCTGATGGAGAGTGTGCGACATGCGATCGCACTATGCCTTATCAACAGGCTCGAATTGGCAACGTGAAAGAATCTTCTATTCGCGATATCTGGAATGGTGAAGCATTGGAATACTTGCTAGATCCGCCACGAGAAGAGTATGAGGGGACGCCATGTTTTGACTGTGATCATTTTCAGCAATGCAATGTGCGTCAACGTTGCTATTACCGCGCTCAATTGATTAATGGCCGACTTTATGCGCCTGACTATTTATGTGCAAAGTTACCTGAACCTCCAGTGGAAATGTTTTGAGGTGTAAAATATGGAAGTGATAAAAGCAAATGCCGTGTGTAAGACGTTTTCAAGACCTTTGGCGTCGACCCAAACAGGGGTGATTGCGGCGATAAAACAATTTGTTGCACCACCAAAAGAGAATATCAATGTTATTGATAACGTCTCCCTATCCGTTCAGCAAGGTGAGTTTGTGGGGCTGTTGGGGGCGAATGGTTCAGGCAAGTCAACATTGTTGAAATTACTCACAGGGATTTTGCAGCCTGATGCTGGTTCGCTTACGGTACTTGGGCATCACCCATCTAAAGAGCGCAAAGCGTACACCAAGAAAATTGGTGCCGTGTTTGGGCAAAAGAGCTTACTGTGGTGGAATGTGGCTATCATTGAGTCGTTTCGGCTTTATGCCTCTATCTACAAACTCAGCCGCCAAGATAGTGAACGTCGCATTGAGCAACTCAGCGAGTTGCTTGGGCTCAGAGATTTGTTGTCGTCGCCACCGAAAAAACTTTCTTTGGGTCAGCGCATGAAAGCTGAAGTTGTCGCTTCGTTGTTACATCAGCCACAGCTTATTTTTCTGGATGAGCCAACCATTGCCATGGATCCTGTTTCGCGGCTTAATTTGATGAACTTCTTGTTGCAGCTTAATCGAGATGAAGGCACGAGTATCGTGCTGACATCTCATAATATGGCAGATGTTCATCACTATTGTCAGCGCAGTGTGATAATGGAGCAAGGCGCAGTGCTATTTGATGGTAAAACCTCGGATATCTTGTCATTGGAGCACGTTAAGGTATTAGAAATTAAAACCTGCTCAGCGCTTGATAGCCAGTTGTTGTCTGAGTTCGAATACGAATTGATAGAAGATAATCACTATCGTATAAAGACCTCAACTGAACTTGCGAAAGAAGCGCTGTCACGGCTGGCTTTTCACCCTAACGTGAAAGACGTCAACCTCTCTCCACCGAGCTTAGATCATGCCATTCATCACTTTATGACTTCAGCGAGAAATACGTTATGAATAGCATGGTTTTTATTCGCTTCTTGCAGTTGTCACTCAAAGATTTATCGGTATTTCGTAGTGATTTTATTATTAGCATCATACACATCCTTATCTATCAGGGGATCTTTATTTTATTTTGGGATGCGTTACTACGACAACTGGACTCACCACTGGGTGAGTGGGACAAAGGGAGCTTGGCACTACTTATTTTGGTTGGCTTAATATTTTCTTCAATCAGAATGCTATTTTTCGGATTCACTACCATGAGTAGCAAGGTGATCAACGGTGAGCTTGATAAATACCTTTGTCGTCCAGTTTCCCCTTTGTTAGCGTTACTAGCCGAAGATACCAAGATTTGGGCTGCGGGCCATTCACTATTAACTTGTAGCATTTTGTTCTTCTTTATGGACCAAGTGTATGACTACCAGTTTACTACGCTATCTTTTGTGTACTTTTCAATCTCTATTTTGGTGGGCAGTTTAACGCTGGTACTGATGGAGGGTTGTATTGCACTGAGTGCATTTTGGTTTGGTAATGTGGACAGGTTATTTTATTTAATCAATAGTTTTGGCGATTTTCAGCGCTATCCCATCACTTTATTTCCTAAATTATTACAGCACTTTCTTATTTATGTTTTGCCCATTGGTTTAGTGTCATCTATACCGGTCATGTTTCTTGTTGGAATGTATGACGAGCCAGCCTCGATGCTGATTATTCAGGGAGTTATTTTACTCTTTTGGCTATGTGGCTTTGTCTGGCTTTGGCGCTGCGCTTTGCGCCGTTACGACTCGTTAGGAGGGTAAGATGAGCGTATTACAATTACTCCGGTTAGAGTTAAAAGAAGCAACCCACTTTCGAACAAACTTGTACGCTTGGGTGTTATCGCATCCATTGCAGCTGTTGATTATTTACATGCTATGGCAAGGGATATTTCACTTTACTGACTCAGTTGCGGGTTACAGCTTGCAACATATCGTCATGTATTATTTTTTAGTGCATTTTATTAATTCATTTTTATCGTCAGCGTATTCTGTGAACTATCAAGTATGGAGTGATATTAATGAAGGAGGACTGGATAAATTCCTTTGTCGGCCTTTCAATTATTTAACGCTAATCTCAATAAAAAACCTGTCCAGACCTGGGATTGATGCGCTGTTCGCCTTGCCTGTACTGGTCATTGCAGTGTGGCTCGCCCCTCAGCAAAGTAGCGTCTTTAGTTGGGTGATGTTCACGTTTTCAGTATGGTTGTCCTTATTACTATTAATTGAAATTCAAAAGGTGATTGGTCTACTGTCATTGTGGCTGGAAAAGGTATTTGGGCTAAGAGATATTTTATTTAGCTTTATGATGCTGCTCTCAGGTCAGTTATTACCTTTGAGTATTTTGCCTCAATGGCTAGGAGAAATAGCCCTTTATTCTCCATTTGCTGCACTCTTTCACGCACCAATTTCACAAGTTTTACCAAGCCAAAGTGTCACAGGGCTCAGTGCAATTGAGTTACAACTACTATGGCTCTTGGTATTTATTTTATTCAGTAAACTGCTATGGACGGTAGGAAGACCTAAATATCAGTCTTTGGGTGGTTAATAATAAGAGGAAGTAAGATGTCAAAAGCCATTATCAAAGCCAGTGAACTCGGAAAGTATTATCAAGTCGGTAATATTAAGACGCAGGTTTTTAACTCGCTGTCATTTGCAGTTGAGGAAGGAGAGTTTGTTTCTATCGTTGGGCCATCCGGTGCAGGAAAAACAACGTTACTAAATACAATCGGGTTGTTGGAGAAGTTTCAGTCTGGGCGCTTACAAGTAGCGGGAGCAGACGTTGCAACAATGAAAGACCAACAGCTTTCGCAGCTGAGAAATCAATATATTGGGTTTATTTTTCAAAATTTTAATTTATTACCTGAGATGACGGTGCTAGATAACGTGATGTTGCCGCTAGAAATAGCGGGTGTCTCCTCTGCCATAGCAAAAGAAAAAGCGGTATATCAGCTGGAAAGGATGGGACTAAAAGGGCGAATGGATCATAAGCATTTCTTGCTCTCTGGAGGTCAGCAACAACGGGTTGCGATTGCGCGTGCATTGATTTCAGAGCCTAAAGTTATCCTCGCCGATGAACCAACAGGGAATTTGAACTCGCAAATGGCAATGGAAATTATGAAACTGTTGAAAGAAATTAATGCAGAAGGCACTACCATTTTGATGGTGACGCATGATGAGCATTTATCACAGTTGGCAACGAGGCAAATTATGTTGTCGGACGGTAATATCATAGAGTCTCAGCAGCAGGAGTTAGCTTCATGCGGTTAGGCTCGTTAGTTAATAATCTTAAGTCACAGAGTTTGATTAGTGCATTAGTTATATTACTTATCGCCACCGGTCTTGGGGCATTTGGCACTACCTATTCTGTGTATCACGTCATGTCTAGCAATCCAATGTCATATGCTGAGCACACCACAAGATATGTGTTGTTAGATGATTGGAGTCCAGACAAAGAGTTTGACTTTTCTCCGCCGCTTCTGAGCTATCAAGATGCAAAGCAGCTCGCAGCACTGAACGAAATGGGGAAAAGTGCTTTAACTTACGACTCAAAGCTGGTGTCACAAGTACCTGATTCGCCTTATATCTATGAATTCACAGCCAGAGCTACCACCCCCGACTTTTTTTCCATATTTGCGATACCATTTCGATATGGAAATGCTTGGTCTATGCAAGATGAGCATGATGAAACTGAGGTGGTAGTTTTGTCTCAACAAGCAAACGCGCAATTATTTAACGGTATAAATAGCGTTGGTAAAACGCTAATGCTAGATAATCGTCCATATACGGTTGTCGGTGTGCTGTTTGAATTTAGCATGACACCTAAGATATACGATTTACATGTAGCGCCATACTCAGATATTGAGGGCGTGTTCATTCCATTTTCTACCGCAGTTAAAAACAGTGTCTTGCCACACGGGCGCTTATTAGGGTGGCGCAATGAGCCGCTGAGTGGTTTTCAGGACGTGTTTAATACCACCATGATCTGGCTACAGCTGTGGGTTAGTTTTGACAATGGCGCACAAATGCAAGCCTATGAGCAGCGTGTGGCTGGGTATGCAAACGCACTACACCAATCTGGCCGAATGTTACGCGGTCAAGATAAATTTAGACTACTGACCCCATCTCAATGGTTGCGTGAAAACGAAGTAGTTAATAGTGATAGTCAATTTCTACTCTTTTTGGCGATTGTATTTTTATTAATTTGCTTGCTCTGTGTTGCTGGGTTGCTCTTTGCAAGTTATGCCTCAAGACAACATGCCTTGAACGTATACCGAGCCATAGGTGCATCAAAGCAATATCTCATAAAACTGTTGTTAGCGGAGTTAAGTGTTTTAACTGCACTTGGATGTTTGCTAGGCGTGATATTTATAGCAATAGGGCTGTCTTACATGGAGCTTCTGTATGGCAGCAGTTATGCACAGGTCGCCAATATGAATGTAGTGCCGGTGATGTTGGCAGTGGCAACATGCTTTATTGGTGTATTCTTGGCCAGTGCATTGCCAATAGGTAAGTACTGTAATGCTGATGGGTTAACGGTGCAGAGGTAAGAAATGATAATAAAAACAACACTTCAATTTTTAGCGTATCGAAAACTCCCTTATTTGTTGATGGCCGTTATTATTGCCTTAGCCTTGTTGGTGATGGTGAATGCCGCAGCGGTACTGAACAAATCACAAGGAGAGATAAAGCATACGCCTTATTTTGGTGAAACAACATTCTCGGTATGGCTCAAGTACCTTGAGCAGGATGTTGACTATGATATGCAAGCGAAAAAGGATGAGGCAATACTACTAGCGATGGCTGAAGTGGAGACTGTCAGTTTTGCGACCCCCGTGCCATTTGGAGGCGGCGGTCCTGAGCTGAAGTTACAGCAGCCCAATAGCAATGATGAATTAACCAGTAGTGTGTTTTATGCCGATGAACAGTTTGTCCCAACCCTAGCGGTGGACATCATTGCAGGTAGAAACTTTATTTCGAATGATGTGGTCAGTAGTGATGAAGATGCCAGTGTGGCCTTAATCAACAAGGCGCTCGCACTCAAGTTATTTGGTGAATATTCTGTTGTTGGCAAAGTTATCACCGCAGGTGATAGTAGCTATACCATAGTAGGAGTGATTGATCCGCTGGTGGGCGCAAACTTTAAATCTACACGAGGCCAGTTTGTGGTCGTGCTACCCCAAGTGAAGCTGGGCAAGTGGACATCGATGTTAGTGAAATTTGCGCCAGATACAAACACTGCGATAGCACAAAGTATGCTGGAGAACGCGCTGCAACAGCAAGCGCTAAAGCGAGTAATAGCAAAAAGCGGCGCATTACCAAGCTATCGCGCTGCTGGATTGAGAAAAGATTTTGCATTGAGCGCTATGCTATCTGCTGTGATGGGGGCATTTATGTTGGTGGTTTTTGCAACTGTCTGGGGGGTCGTAAAGTTTAACTTTGTGGCGAGACAAAAAACTATGGGAATATTACGTGCGCTTGGGATCAGTCACCGCAAACAAAGCATCGCCGTTGCCGGAGAGTTTACCCTTGTTTGCATGCTTGGGGTGCTTTTGGGAGGATTGTTATCGTTATTGCTGAGTCCTTGGTTGCAAAGTCAATTTTCAATAGAGCCACTTCAAGTCGAGTATATACTTGGATTCGGAGCCGGTCTGCAAATACTGGTGTTAGTCATTGTTCAACTGCACCTAATGAAATGCCAAAAGCAAACTATTGCAGAAACAATTTATCAATAATGGGCTATATCTATTTGGCACAATACTGCGTATAATCCACCGCCTGAGTCAGCCGGATAATCGCTGCCTGTGACGAAAATGATCAGGGGGAGGAAAGTCCGGGCTCCAATGGGCAGGGTGCCAGCTAACGGCTGGGGGGCGTGAGCCTACGACAAGTGCAGCAGAGAGAAGACCGCCTAAGTCCTTCTGGACCGGTAAGGGTGAAAGGGTGCGGTAAGAGCGCACCGGGCCACTGGTAACAGTTGGTTGCAAGGTAAACTCCACCCGGAGCAAGACCAAATAGGGTTCCTTATGGTGTGGCCCGCATCGGAACCGGGTAGGTTGCTTGAGCCTAGGAGCGATCCTAGGCCTAGACGAATGATTATCGATCTCCCTCGGGAGAGAACAGAACCCGGCTTATAGGCTGACTCACACCTCAAGCGTAAACATCCCAACATGAGATGTTTACGCTTGAGACTTCCACTTTACTACTTCTTGTTAAATACACCACTTGTTTGTCCATCTCACCACTTTTTATTAATTCTTTTACTACAAATAGCTCTGGATTTAATTTAACCTTTTGATTATAAATGAATTTTAATGTTGGTATAGTACTTGGAAAGATAGCACTATCTCTCAAACGAAATGAGCAATGGAACGAACATGTATAAGAACAACAAAGTATTATTATCAACTGTACTATGGCTTGGCACGCTGTTATGGTCAGCATTATTTTCATCTTTGGTCAAAGCTGAGTCGGTCGATAAGCTGATCAAAACCCTCATGAAAGAAAGACACATCCCGGGCTTACAGTTGGCCGTTATTAAAGACGAAAAAGTTGTTAAGCAAGGAAGTTATGGTTTTGCAGATTTACAGCATCAAGTACCAGTGACGGAGCAGACATTATTTCCGATTAACTCGATGACAAAGGCGTTTACCGGTGTTGCAATTGTGCAGCTCGCTGAGCAAGGCTATTTAAATATTGATGATGAAATTGGTAAGCACTTACCGGAGTTACCAGAGGCTTGGCAGCCACTCAAAATTAATCAGTTAATGGGTCATACAACTGGGTTACCGCCTATCCTCGAATTAAGTGCTGGCTTAGAAACCATTGTACCAAACGATGCAGAGGCCTCATGGCAAGCTGTACAAAAGCAGCCTTTTCAATTTACACCTAATTCGCGTTTTAGTTATAACCAAACTGGCTATGTGATTTTGGGTAAAATCATTGATAAATATGTACCAGAAGGGTTTCCTGCTTTTATTACCAAGATGCAGTTAGTACGCGCTAATATGCCGCAAACGGCGCAAGCTGGATTTGATTATCTTGAACGCATGGTGCCTCATCAAGCTCGTCAATATATTCATTTGGGCGAGGGGAATTATAAAAACTTTTACGGTGAATTCCCTTACATACTAAGAACCGCAGCAGGAATGAGCTCAACGGCAACAGAATTGGCTAATTATCTTGTATCGTTACAACAAGGTAAGCTAGTTAAAGAGCTGGATATGCTATGGACACCAGTTAAGCTGAATAATGGTCGCACTGAAGCCTTTAACAACAAAGAAAACGGCTATGCAATGGGCTGGCAGGTAACGCAGCGTAAATATCACCCAGCTATCAGTGCTAGCGGTGGCGACGCGGTGACAGTGATCACCTATCCTGAAGACAAGGTGTCAGTAATCGTGCTTACTAATCTACTGGGCGGGTTACCCATTACTTTTGTCGATGATATTGCCGCGTATTATATTCCAGAATTTAATGAGCCAAGTAAGCAAAAGGCCTATCAGCCGATGGCATACTTATCGCAGCTCACAGATGAGCTAGGCTTTAGCAACTTTGCCGCGACGTTTGCAACAGCGCAGCAAGATACTGGCGTAATGTATGATTTAGAGATTTTGGTGGAGTGGGGCAACAATCTTGTTGAAAATGGCCAAGTTAATAATGGCATTGAAATCTTTAAATTTGTGCTGACGCAAAATAACGAGCAGCCTTATTACCACAGCAGTATCGCACAAGCGTATGAGTTAAATAAGCAATATGCGCAAGCATTTGCGCACTACCAGCAACTACTTACCATCAGCCCAAATAGCCAGTTTGCAAAAAATAAAATGGCGGAAGTAGAGCGTTATCTATAAGTCATCAAAAGGCCACAAGCCCGGCAGCTTAAGAGCCGCAAGTTCAAGGGCTTGCGGCTTTTTTGTGTATTTATACTTAAGAAGTATTAGAAGCTGCGGTATAATACGCAATCACCTATTTGAGCTATGTACTGCTATAGATAATTAGTACTGCTCGTTGATAGCAAATCTGATTGAGAAAGCCATACCATGAGCCAACAACCAACTCCGCCCTTAGCGCCACAAACACCGAACCACTGCGTTGATGCCTTTCGCCGCTTTAGCGTTGCACCCATGCTGGATTGGACGGATCGACATTGCAGAACCTTTCACCGTAAACTGACAAAACATGCGGTACTTTATACTGAGATGATCACCACAGGTGCGATTATTTTTGGTAAAGGGGATTATTTGGCATTTGGTGCGCATGAATTGCCGGTAGCGCTACAATTGGGTGGCTCTGATCCTAAAGCATTAGCAGAATGCGCTAAACGCGCAGAAGAATATGGCTACAGTGAAGTAAACCTGAATGTAGGTTGCCCGTCAGATCGTGTGCAAAATGGTCGCTTTGGGGCGTGTTTAATGGCTGAACCTCAGCTCGTTGCCGACTGTGTGGCCGCAATGAAGGCGCAAGTGAGTATTCCGGTTACAGTAAAGACACGCATCGGTATTGATGAACAAGACTCTTATGAGTTTCTCACGGCGTTGATTGAAGCTTCAAAGGCCGTCGGCTGTGATGATTTTATTATCCATGCTCGAAAAGCGTGGTTGCAAGGGTTAAGCCCGAAAGAAAATCGCGAGATCCCACCGCTTGATTACCCCCGTGTTTATCAATTAAAGAAAGACTACCCTGATCTGCACATAAGTATTAATGGTGGTGTTAAAACCCTTGAGGAGTGTCAGCACCATTTGGCTCATCTTGACGGTGTAATGGTTGGCCGCGAAGCCTACAGTAACCCGTTTATGCTGTCGCAAGTTGATGAGCTACTGTATGGCGAAGCTGCGTTTACGCAAACTCGCCATCAGGTGGTAAGAAGCATGTATGACTACTTTGAAAGTGAGATGTCGAATGGCGCAAACTTTTGGCATATCGCGCGTCATATGTTGGGTATTTTTCAAAACCAACCTGGTGCGCGAGGCTTTCGCCGTCACTTATCAGAAAATGGCCACAAAAAAGAGGCAGGTATCGAGGTGATGGAAAAGGCACTGTCTTTTGTGCCTGAAGTGTAAAATATATTACTCCCACCTTCAGTGTGAAAAAGACGATTTTATCGTCTTTTTCACTATTTAATGCTTTTCAATTAATCTGGCTACCTTCTAAAAAATATATAACCTCATGATTTAATTTTGTTTTTATTTTTGGCACGGCTCTTGGAATAGTTTAACTATATTATAAAAGGAGCCGAACAATGACCATCATCAACAGAATTGAAGATCTTATCAAAGCAGAATTTAACGCGTTACTAGACAGAGCTGAAGATCCACAAAAACTGACATCTCAGTTAATTCGTGATTTAGAAGAGGCGCTAGCTGACTGTCGTGCAACCGCTGCGGAGTTTATTTGTCAGCAAAAAATTGCACAGCGCCAAATTGAGCAAGCAAATAACGCTTCTGCAACGTGGCAAAGCAAAGCTGAACATGCACTTGAAAAAGGTCGTGAAGATCTCGCTCGCTCTGCCCTTGAGCAAAAGCAGCGAGAAATAGAAAAAGCGCAAGAAGCACAGCAAAAGGTTGATGACCTAGCCCCGGCACTAGAAAAACTCAGTGCAGATGCTGATAAGTTGCAAAGCAAAATCCAACAGTTGAAAGCAAAAGAGAAAGGAATGCTACGCCGCCTGGAGGCAGGGCAAGCAAGGCTACATATTAAGCAAACACTAAGTAGTGATGAAATGCGCTCAGCGACACGCAAATTTGATGAGTTGGAGCGTAAAGTGGTGCGGATAGAGGCTGAAGTAGAGTCTTACGATTTGGGGCAGCCTGATGTGTGGCAACGCTTTGAAGATGAGCAAAAGCAACAGCAAATTGACGATGAGCTGGCACAATTGAAGCAAAAAATAGCGAGCTAAGCTCGCTTTAAATGACGGCTGAACAACTAAAGCAAAAGGGGATTAAGATGAAAAATAGATATCAATCAACACTGTCTCAAATGAATAGTTCAAAGAAAATCGGCGGCGTTTGTGCGCAATTAGCACAACGCTTTGATATGCCAATTTGGCTAACGCGTTTACTTACAGTACTACTGTTTTTTAAGTTCCCAATGTTTGTAATGTTGGTCTACGGTGTGGCGTGGTTTGCGATGCCAAAAGCCAAATACGATAACTAAGACAAGGTGGCGAGGTAGGCACTATGAAAGTTGTTGCCGGTATATTTTTTGCGTTGGTATGTTTATTGGCGCTTTCGTGGGTGTCGCTACCACTAATGTGGCTGGACATCAGCGACTTGCAATTGGAAATGGGTGTTGACCTAGGTTGGGTCGGTTTTGAGATATTGGCGTTGCTTTTGGCAATCGTGGCCTTGGTGGTAATAGTTGCACTCCTTAGTGCAGGTATTTTAGGTCTACTCCTTATTGTGTTCATTGGGCTAGTAATGACACTGCTATTTAATTCGCTGATTGTCCTATTTCCACTCATCTGTATTATTGCGATAGTGTGGCTAGTGGTTGATAAGTCTGCTCAGGCGCAAGCTTGAGCCTTTGACTCATATTGATGTAGGAGATAAAAACACGCTAAATTGGGATCTGTGATATAGTTATTTGCATTATAATTCCAAGGAAAGCCAATATGAAATCAAGTGTAATCAAAACCTTATTTTTTGCTTTATCAACTTTTATCGGCTTTAATGCTTTTTCTCATCAAAACGATGAGCAAGCTCACCATCATCATAGTTCTGAGCAGCTTATGGTACACAGCGCGACGGTACGTGCGTTTTTACCGGCAGCGCCCTCAACAGCGGGTTATCTTGTTATCGACAACCTAACCCAACACGACAAAATACTAGTGAAGGCGTCGCTTGAGGGGGTGAAACGCGTTGAAATTCATGAACATATTCACAAAGAAGACATGATGACTATGCAGCGTGTCGATGAGTTGACGATCCCAGCAGGAAAGTCAGTGGTATTTCAACCTGGCGGGTATCACTTAATGGTTTTTGAGCCACTTAAGACACTAAAAGTCGGTGATAAGCACAAGCTTACGCTATATTTTGCTGATGGTGATCGAGTCTACACGATGGCAGATATCGTGGCACTTGCAGATATGTTTGGTGGTAAAGCAAAGTCAGACACACCACATCACACTCATCATTAACTCTGTGGGGTATTAAATGGGAAATCATACGGGAAAAATCATCTCTGGTATTATCGCTGTCATACTGCTTGGGTATGTTATTGCTGTTTACTGGAGTGTCGAGCCGGATCAGTTTGACGTTGTCGCAGCTGCAAAGGCAGATGCGCAGAAAAATGGTAATACATTAGTTACTGGATATGTGACAACACATACCTTGATAAAAGTGACGGATACCTTGCTGAATAAGCCTGGAGGCTATTTATCTAATGATATGATGCCACCAAGTGTAATAATGGATAATATGCCTGCTTGGGAGTATGGCGCGCTTGAAATGACACGAGATCTTACGCTTTCGATGCGCAAAGACTTCAGTCGTTCACAATCTCAATCGACAGAACACCCAAGTTTAAAATTAGCTCAACCACAGTTTAATATCAGCTCAACGGCGTGGATGTGGCCAAGTGCTGAAGGTGAATACCAAAAAGGCAACGATTTGTTGCGCCAGTATTTGACGCAAATTTCTGATAACAGTAATCGTGATAGTCAATTTTATGCGCGCGCTGACAACCTGAGAGCTTGGCTAAAAGAAGCTGAAAAACGTATGGGTAGTTTAAGCCAAAGACTCAGCGCCAGTGTTGGTCAAGATAGGCTGAACACAGATTTAGCTGGCGACTCGGCTGCTGATCAGGCAACATCGGCTCCTAGTCATAATGTGGTGAAAACCTCTTGGTGGAAAATTGACGATGTATTTTACGAAGCAAGAGGCGCTACCTGGGCGTTACTGCATTACCTAAAAGCAGTTGAACATGATTTTAGGCCGGTACTCGAAAAGAAAAATGCGTTGGTGAGCCTCCAACAGATCATTAGAGAACTAGAAGCAACACAGGAAACAGTGTGGAGCCCTATGGTTTTAAACGGTAGTGGGTTTGGCTTAGTGGCGAACCATTCGTTGGTTATGGCAAATTATATTTCGCGAGCCAATGCGGCTCTTATCGAACTTAGTGAACTTTTAGCGCAAGGATAACATCATGAAAAAACACTTTTTAGCAGCGGCATTATCTCTCGCTTGCCTAGCGCCGGCTGCGCATGCAGATACGGTACTTGGACTTTATGTCGGTGCAGAAGGGTGGGATACCGAAACCGAAGGAAGCTTTGCTGAAAAAGGCAATATGCAAACCTTTAATTTTGACGACGAGACGTTTACTAGCTTTTATGCGGCATTGGAGCACCCAGTACCTTTAGTGCCAAATATCAAGTTGCGCTACACCGAACTCGAATTAGCGGGTCAAACGACGCTGACCGAGTCTTTTGACTTTGGCGGCCAAGTGTACACGGTGGGTACCAATGCAACGACGAGTGCCGATCTAAACCATATTGATTATACGCTGTACTACGAAGTACTAGACAGTGACTTGTTGACGTTTGACTTTGGTTTGAACTTCAAACAATTTGACGGCTCAATTATGGTTACAGGTACTGCGAATGGCCAAACTAGAACGGAAGAAGTTGAGTTTTCGGGCTTTGTACCTTTAGGTTACTTACGTGGTGAAGTTGGATTACCATTAACTGGGCTAAGCATTTTTGCTGAGGGCAGTATGTTGGCGATTGACGATAGTAAAATTCAAGATTATCAAGTAGGTCTTGCTTACGAGTTCATCGATAATATGGCTGTTGATGTTGCCGTTAAAGTAGGTTATCGCTCAATGGTACTTGAGTTAGATGATATTGATGATATTTATACTGATTTAGATGTATCGGGACCTTTTGCTGGGATCCAGTTACATTTCTAACTTAAAAACAGCTATAAAATGATAAATAACCTGAGCTTTAGAGCATTAATGCCTTTCTAGCAGCCAGTTTTAGCGCTAACTGCGTTGAATTCACTCCCAATTGCCAACTATTGGGAGTAAACTCGCCTTGCCTACAGAATGTAGGTACCTTAGCGAGAGCAGGACACGGGAGCGGATTTTTCCCTAAAGCTCTGGCTAGACAAGGGGAAAACTAAGTTGTGTTTTAGCAACAATGAGTTGGAACATTCTTTATCCAAACCTCTGGTTAGTTATCTACTTTCCCACTCTAGTAAAAACTCATTCTCTAGTGCTTTTTCTAGTAGTTGCTTATAGTTTTTGTTGATTGGATTTTGTAGTAGCTTTTTCAGCTCATCTCCTGTCTGCGTTAGTTTGTAGTAACTTAATACGAGGTCATTAGACTTGGCTGTCAGTGTGAGCTTTTTACGCTGATAAACCAGCTGCATAGATTGCCCTTTTTGCAAAGAAGCAGACTCTATCTCTTGTCGATACAGGATATTGATATCCATGAGTGTCAGTACGTTCGGAAAGCTTAACCCCGCCTGGCTAAGGTTTACAGATTCAGTACTGCCTTTTCTCAACAAATCAAAAATAGATGGCTTTTTATAGTAACCGTGAAGTATCAAATAGCTATCTTCTTTTTCCAAGTAACCGCAAAGCGGTGCACACTTTTGCAGTGCCGTTGCTTCGCGTTGTGTCATCATTTTCAATGTTTGCAAACTTTTAATTGAAAATGTACCAGGGTTGATACTTTCGCCGACTAAAATCTTTGCCCATAACTTTTGCATTGAGTGATTGGCAATGTCTTCAGCCATCGTATTAAAGTGCGCTAGCCAATCTGGATCTGGTCGACCTCTTGAAGTTACCTCAGGGCAGATTGTGAGTGACATGCCCATAATAGTTTCTAAATTTTGCTGCTGTTGGATTTTTATCAATTGCTGACGCTTTAGCGCGCGCTTCAGCGTGCTGTGCGGGGTGCTGACGGTATATTGATTATCTTTGTTCTTATCAGACTGGTAATGGTCATTCTGTGTCACGAGAGGAGTGATCCTTTTGACCATTGGGTAGCCAAGCTGCTCTTCAATAGAAAGTGCCAGTGCTGACTTTACCTGTGCATTTTTGACTGCCATATCATGCTCTTAATTTATAATGTGTGTTCATATGGTTAACGGCAGAGTCTGTGATTTGCTGCAAATATTGCTGCATAAATAGGGCAATAAAGCTTCCTAAAAATGGAGTATTCACTCTGCCTTCGATGGAGACCATTAATTGTGTATCGGCTTGTGCAGTCAATAAGTTAAGGGTTATGTTGGCAAAGTGTTCATCATCAATATATAAAGATAACCCAAGATGTTGAGCCGTACTTTTGGTCACGGTTAACTCAGCTTCGCCCCATGGATGGACTAAAACCGCTGAACTACCTACGTGTTGCTTCTTTGGGAGTATTCGAAAATAAACACTCTGTGTTGATTGCCAATTAAATAGTGTTGGCCAGTGAGTTAACACAAGGGGAGTTAGCGCAGTGTTCGTTACTTCAGCTCTGCTTTGCTTCACTACTTTATAGTCGTGCGGCATCGCTAATCCTGAAATGATAATCAGCAGTGCTAGAAGCATCAGCGTTCTCATGGGAGTCGATAGTCGTTTGATACAAAATCCTCTTTAGTAAAAAGTATGCTAAATCATCTATTTTGTTCTATGCTCGACTATAATATTTCACGTTTTTTAATCAAACTGAACTGTAATAGTAAAAATGTACCATATTTTATTTGATGGTAAACACTGCGTTGGATCAGTGCCTATAATTAAAGAGTAGTACGGATTTAAAGGGTAAAGCATGGCACCTGAGCAAGATGATTATTTGTTTGCAGAGCACGATGAAGTTACTCAAGAAGAAGAAATAACAAGTGCTTTTTGGGATGTATTAGTTGTTGATGATGATCCAGAAATTCATTCTGTTACTAAACTTGCTCTGTCAAACCTAGAATTTTGGGGTAAAAGACTCAGGTTTTTGCATGCCTATTCAGGCGCTGAGGCAATCGAAATACTAAAACAGCAAAATGACATTAGCATTATGCTGCTTGATGTTGTGATGGAAACCGATGACGCTGGTCTTAATGTGGTGCGTAGGGTTCGTGAAGAAATTAAAAATATGGCAGTGCGAATTATCATGCGTACTGGTCAGCCAGGTTATGCGCCTGAAGAAAAAGTCATTAGAGAGTTTGATATTAATGACTATAAAATGAAGACGGAGCTTACACGTAGCAAGCTTGTTACCTCCCTACTTACCGCAATTCGATCTTATCAACAGATCTGTGAACTTGAAGCCCAAAGCCATGCGCTTGAGCACATATTAACTGCTTCTCGAGCCATACTTGGTCACACCGATATGAGTTCCTTTGCCGCCGCAGTGGTCGCACAATTGGCTAATATACTAAGGGCGCCTGGTGAAGGGGTGGTGATAGGTTCCCCTGAGGATGAAGTGCACTTGCGGGTGTTTGGTGGTAGTGAGGAATATCGGGCATTTTTTGGTCATGGTATTGAGCAGCTCGATAATGGCCGCGTTATCATGCAGGTGCAAAACTGTATTGATACAGAAACACATCAATCTACCGAGCATGATGTTACATTTTTACTGGAGAGTAAAAACAAAAAAGCTGCGATATTCTTAGAGCTGGAGGCTGAGCCATCCGCGGCACAACTGAAGTTTGCGGAAATATTTTTAACCAATGTTGGTGTCGGCTTGGACAATATTAAATTATTTCACGAATTACGTGAGGTAGCGTACAAGGACAATCTCACTAAACTTCCAAACCGCACTAATTTCATTGAGAAGATTGAGGGCTACTTTAACCAACAGCAGTCGCTTGTATTTATCCTCATCGATATTGCCCAATTTTCAGACATTAATAATGGTTTGGGACAGGAGGTTGGTAATTTGTTACTGCAAGGGGTTGCAGAGCGTATTGCTATGGAATTTCCTGAAGCCCAGCTGATATCAAGGATAGGTGCTGACGTCTTTGGTTTGTTATTAGCAGAGGCACAATTTGACGAAGCATCATTTATAGACAACTTATGCGTGCCGTATCAAGTTGGTGAACATGTGTTGACAATGCACTTTCATATCGGCGTATGCCGCCAAGAGGACTTTCAGGCGCAAGGTATAGAAACCCTAAAGCTGGCATATATTGCCTTGAACCAAGCTAAACAATCTAGTATTCCACTTGATTGGTATACGCCTGACCTTGAAGAAAAAATGGCGTGGAAGCTCGGCTTGATCAGGCAGCTTCGCCAAGACTTTGAGATGAATAAGCTAGAAGTGTGGTATCAACCACAATTTTCTATTGCAGATCGAAAAGTGATTGGCTGTGAAGCGTTACTACGGTGGCCTTCTGGAAATGGTAACTACATTTCACCAGGGATTTTTGTGCCTTTGGCAGAGAATGCAGGCTTAATCGTCGAGATAGGTCAGTGGGTGCTAGAGCAAGCTTGTCAACTTCAAGCGACTTTACAGCAGCAAGGGTATGGTAATTTAAGTGTTGCGGTGAACGTATCAGTACCCCAGTTTAAAGTTCCTCATTATGCACAACAAGTTAAAGATACCATCCGTGCTTTCAATGTCGATCCCAAGCATATTGAGCTAGAAGTCACAGAAAGTGTCGTTATGGACGAAGTTAACGCGGTGATTAATACACTACAAGAGTTGCAGGAGTTTGGTGTTGAAGTCGCCATTGATGACTTTGGTACAGGCTTTTCTTCTTTAAGTTATTTACAAAGACTGCCGCTTGCTAGATTAAAAATAGACCGCGCTTTTGTGAAAGACATACCGCATGATGACAGCGGTGCGATTGCTGATCTTGTGATCTCACTGAGCCAAATGTTAGGGCTGAAGACGATTGCAGAGGGAGTTGAAACTGAGGATCAAATGGCGGTGCTACAAAAGCTTGGATGTGATGAAGTACAAGGGTTCTTGCTTGCGAAACCGATGCCAGAAAAGAAATTACTGGAGTTCTTAAAGTCAAATTAGTCAATTATGTTGTTAAAATCGGTGCAATTGCTTTTCTTTGTAATGTTGATTAGACTAAAGTTTGAACACTTCGTTCTGAAGTGTACTTAGGTACTTTATATAATTAATAATAAAGGATTTGCTATGAAAATCGCAGGAATTTGTGTGGTTCTATTGGGACTTCTGTCGGGTTGTAGCTCGACAACCGAGTCAGCAAAAAATAATAATGAGGGCAAGATAGCTAAGAATCAAGAAGATCTATACTGTAAGCAAGATATCATCACTGGTAGTAAATTTACAAAGCGAAGATGCCGTACAAAAGATCAGGTTGAATCTGAACAACGTGCTGCAAAAGACATGCTTAACCGACAGCAAAATACTGTTGGCAAACAATAATTTTTGTTTTTAGGTGAGCAATTGTTTTAGTTGAGTGAGCCGTTGCTCACTGTACAGAAAGCTTCTCTGATAGGGGAACCATTTCCCTGTCTCTCCAATTTTAATTACGCGTTTGCTTTACTTAGTTTGGGTAGGCAAATTTATGCAAGAGATATTGCTCCAGGAGTCGTCATCACTTTACTCCAACTTACTTCCTTTATTTAATTGTGCTTACCATACCTGAACGTTAATGATACAGGGTATTGCTGTGTGTTCAGTATCTTGTGTTTTAACAGCTGTTACTCCTTACTACAGCGTTAAATTCGTTTGCAACAGAGCAGCTATTGACATACAAGTTTTCCTTTTATTTAGAAATAACATTTGGATAGATCGACATTACACTTTTGAACATGGATATTTTAGTTGACTAACTAACTTTTGTTTCGGGTTCCGGTTAGTTAATATGAAGGATTAAACCCGATGCTAGCTACGATAAAAATTATCTTAGAACAACCCAAAACTTTGGCGATAGTAGCAGGCAGAAGCGTAGCTAGCAGAAAAGGGCAAGATGAAAGGTGGAGATTTAACAAATATTTGTTCACGAGGGAGTATAATTAAAAAGTGATGAGAGTGATCTTAAAGTCAAAAGCCCCCACAAGTTATTAACTTATGGGGGGAGTTATGCTAAATCTTTCGAATTCTAGACTATAGTCTAAATGTGAAACCTGCGAAGATATAGCGGCCCAAAGAATCATAGAAACCAGGGTAAATGTTACCATTTGCTGGACCTGAAGGACCATTTGGTACTAGTGGAGCAGTATTATCAAAGACATTATTCACACCACCTCGGAATTGCAGGTTATCAGATGCATTCCAAGTCACTGCAATATCAAGGTAGTCACGTGCAGTCAATGGTACTGGTCCATCGATTACTTGACCCTCGTCATTTCGTGCAAACTCCTTCACTTCACTTACATAACGATAGGTTGCTGTTATGTTTGCGTCCCAAGGAGTGACCCAAGTTGTTGAGAAGTTTGTTTTAAAGTCAGGAACAGGGTACTCACATACCGCTCTATCCCAGCGACCAGCACAGTCGTCAATATCACCACCCGGTAAGTTTTGTGTTGCAAATTTATCTAGCCATGTACCGATTAGCTTAAAGCGTAAAAGACCCATGTCATCAGGTAGGCTATAACGATAAGAAGCATCGAAATCAATACCGCTTGTTTCTACACTACCAATGTTGGTATCAATCGCTGTGATCGAGTCCTGGCTTAACCATAAAGAGCCAGTCGGACCACGGTTGATAAGTGCACAGAACTGATCGTTACCATTAATCGCACACTGGTTGAAGATTGTTGCTTCAGGGATTTCTTGAATTGCATTTTCAACAGTAATGTCGAAGTAGTCAATAGCAATGTCTAAGCCTTCAATAGCGTCAGGGGATAGTAGAATACCGAATGAAACAGTGTCTGACTTTTCTGGTTCTAGATCTGGGTTACCACCAGTGATACTGTTGTATTGACCTGCAGGGCTGATAAGTGCGTTTGAACCATATTTAGATGGGTCAAGACCTGTTCTTGCACATTGCTCAACCGTTAAAGTTGGGTTGTCACCACCACATGGATCTTCCCAGTTAAACAAACCTAAGCCAGCAGATCTGAATAGATCACGCACGTTGCCTGCACGTACAGCACGCTGAAAGCTTGTTCTCAAACCAAGTTGATCATTAACACGAATATCAAACGCACCTTTATAGGTATTAGTCGTTTTGTCCGTTGAATAATCAGAGTAGCGATAAGCTAACTCTAGTGTAATATAATCAGCAAATTCAGAGTCTTCAACTAATGGCACGTTGAGCTCCGTAAAGAATTCATTGACGTCAAACTCACCACTTACGCCAAGAACAGGACCACCTTGACCCGCACCATCACCTGATTCGAAGCCTTGATCTGGATTAAAATCTAGCGATTCTTTTCTGTGCTCAAGACCAAATACTACGCCCACACCAGTAGAAGTACCTGGTACTACAACACCATAATCTGTAAGATCACCGGTAACATAGCCGCTAATTTGTTTTGTTCTGGTGTCACCGCGAGCAAATAAAGGTATCGTTAGGTAATCTATTTGTTCTTGCGTGATTTTCGATGGATCAAATATGTTCCATGGAATACAAGTTGGATCGCTACCATCTACAACTGACTTACATACCACATTACCATCGTCATCAGTTGTAGCTTGCAATGAACGAATGATTCGGGTAGTCGACATGTCGTTTTGGTAAGTTTGACTATATGACACGTTACCGAAATTCATATATGCATCATAAATCCAATTGTCATCGATTTCACCGCGAATACCTAGTACAAAACGAGTTGAGGTATGGCGAATATCGTCTTGACGAGGTCCACCTTCAACATTTCGTTTACCGATAAAGGCACCCTCAACAATACCATTTGTTGCGACACCATCAGGCCCACAAAGTGTGTTTCTTTGTGAAGCTGAAAGTAGCGGGTTATCACAGCTAATATCAACTTCATTCAGGAATGAACCTGAAGGAGCAATTTGTGCTACAGTGCGGTTATCCATGTAGTTAAATTCAGCATAAAAGGTATGGCTGTCATTAAAGTCATAATGACCTAGCAAGCCAAATGTTTTACGTTTGTCTGGACGTTGGAAGTAGTTAAGAGGGCCAAAGTTATAAACCGTGCCATCAGTAGGAACGAAGTCAGTGCCAGATACTTTGTAGTCGTAAGTGTCAAAATCGGTAATACGGCCTTCTGGAATTGTTCCTGACCCCCCGCAAATGCGAGTACCTGTGGCGTTTATGTTCATAGCACAAGCACTGTAATCACGATTGTCTTGCGTTACTTCTTCGATATCACGCCAAGTTGCATAACCTGTGATGTTTGCACGACCATCTGCAGAGTTAGCACCAAAAGTTAAAGAGATATCATGAGTATCACCGTCCCATTGACTACCATCAGGTACTGGGAAGCCTCTTTCATTCAGCGCTCGTTGCATGTCTTTGTGGTCGTTATCATGTTGATAAACACTACCTTGATATTCAACTTGGAAGCCTTCAAAGTCATCTCTCATGATAAAGTTTACAACACCAGCAACAGCATCAGAACCGTATGTTGCTGACGAACCACCAGTAAGAACATCAACACGTTCTACCAATGCTGCTGGGATCTGGTTAAGATCAGCACCGATACCTCCTGCGACAGGAGAGCCAGAAGGCAAACGACGTCCATTAACTAGTACCAATGTACGCTCTGTGCCTAAGTTACGTAGATTCACTGTGGCGGTACCTGTAGCTCCATTTGCTTGCCCTGAAGTTTGGTCAGCAAAGATTGCGGGCATATCGTTGAGTAGATCTTCTACTCTCGTAATACCTGCAACTTTAATGTCTTCGGCTGTAACACTTGTGACAGGGCTAGCACCAGTCATAGCTGCTCGCTTGATACGAGTACCAGTAACCTCTATGCGTTCTACACTATCAGTAGCGTCGACGTCTGCTTCTTCAGCGTGCGCAGTACCTGATATGCCAGCAGTCAGCGTTGAACAAGCAAGCAAAGACAGCCTGATTGTTGCTGATAAGTTAGAAAGTTTCATCTTATTTCCTTATTTCTTTATTTCTTTATTTCTTTATTTCTTTATTTATTTATTTATTTTTTAGCAGAGTAGGAAAATGTACCTGCAACATAGAACTTACATTGCATCTATGTAAAGTTCAATGATTCGTTTATAAAACCGTCAAATGTAATGATGATATGGGCTTTTGTATATGAAATCAGATGAAGGCAAGTTGAAATAAAGCATTTTTAAACAAAAACTGTATAAAGAGGTAGGTCGGTGTTGCCAAAAAAAAGGACACCGAAATGGTGTCCTTGATGGTTAATACCAGAAGTGCCGATTACTCTTCAGTGATAAATGCCTCACCTGAGGTTATCCACTTGGCTGGTGGCATCCCCTTTAGGTGGTAGTCAAAATATTCTTTCATACGAATTGAAAAATCGACTTGGTTAGGGAACTGTTTTAGGTGGTGCGGCTCACCTTCGTATTGTAAGAAAATAGCGTCTTTATCATGTCTTCTTAATGCTAAATAGTATTGAATACCTTCTTGCCAAGGTACTGCGCCATCTTTATCGCCAAACATGATGAGAATAGGCGTATTTACTTTATCTGCAAAAAACACCGGAGAGTTTTCGATATATAAATCGGGTGCTTCCGTCAGTGTTTTACCAATACGGCTTTGCCCTGATTCATACTGAAATTGTCTCGCAAGGCCTGACTTCAAGCGAATACCACTGTATGCAGAGGTCATGTTTGAAACCGGTGCACCAGAGACAACCGCTTTAAACATATCCGTCTGGGTGATCATAAATGCACTTTGGTAGCCCGCCCAAGAGTGACCTTGCAAGCCAATTTTTTCAGGATCCGCAACACCCATATCTATCAGCGCTTGAGCTGCATTGATCATGGTTTGTGTAGATGACGGACCTGGATGACCCACCTCAAAACGAATATCCGGTAAGAATATCGCATAGCCATTTGAAGTGAACATCGGGAAGTTTGGCCTGTGATTTAGCTCCATTTTTGGGAAGTCATACATACGCTGACTCATATAACGATAGAAATAAATGACCACAGGCACTTTATCACCAGCTTTATAGTTGGCAGGTTTGATTAGTACACCTTGTAGTGCTTCGCCGTTATAGCCCTTGTATTGCACAAGCTCAGGCTTTTGACCCCAAGCAAAAGTTTGCTGTTGTGGATTCAAGTTAGTGATCTTGGTAGGCTGAGCGAACTGGCCATTTGTGACCCAGTAATCAGGAAATTCATGATAGGACTGCCTAGTTACTAAGTAAGTGTCAGCGTCTTTAGATTTCTTGACTACACGATGTTTTGATTCACCTGTTAACACATGCTGCAACTGGCCGTCTTTTAGTGCAAGTGTGGCGATATGTGTTTGCTTATTTTCGAGGTTATGTGCCCGCAAAACCATGGTGTCATCAGCCTTAAAGCCAAGGCTGTCTTTAGGCTTATATTCAATGCGGTATTGGGTTTTTGTTTTGTAACCATCAGTTAAGCGTGTCGCATTAAATGTGCTGGTATCAAATGCCCAAATGTCATATTTACTGTAAGCGTAAAGTATGGAGCCATCAAGCTGCCAACCAGCAAAACCATAGCCAGAGTTTGGTCCGGGGTAATCGTGCTTGTCATCAACAAATATCGCCTCTTTTACCGCTTGGCTAATGGCTGTGCGCTTTTGAGTGGAGAGTGCTGTTAACCACAGTTGCTCGCCGTCAAAATATGCAGCATGTTTACCCGTTGGTGAAAGGCTTGGACGATTGGCACTTTCTTTTACGATGAGCTGGGCATGTCCAGAATTGACGTTTACAGCGTAATAATCTTGATAAAAGCCTTTATACATGATTTGTTTTAGATAAGGCTCATCATTACTACCTAATACAAAGTTTGCATTGCTACGTAATGTAATGCTTGGCACCTGTTGGTTTTCAAGTTGGACTATGCGCTGGCCATTAATATGAAACACCGCTTGGTAGTGTTGATCGCGGCGCCTTTCATTCCATGTTTTTATTTCTCTGGGCTTTATCTCAAGATCAGCGTTATGCCAAACTTTTAAACCTTTTTGCTCACGGATTGTGTCGTAATCATAAAGTGAGCGCTCATCTTCGTATTTAGCTGCTGGTACTTTTGCCTCCAAAACCGGGCGGTTTTCAAAAAAGAGACGAGTACTATCTTCTGACCATTCTAATTTTGCAGTCTTACCTGAAAACCAGCCGCTGGGGTTAGTGATGTCAGTCAGCTTATTGTCTACAGGAGACCATAGTTTTAGCTGGTAGTCGCGGCGGCGCTTATCATCGTTAACATAGTTACCTAAATAAAATGCAACTCGCTCGGCATTTGGCTGCCAAGCAATATCACCTAAGGTTACACCGGGCTCATCTATCAAGCTGGTAAGTTGAAGGTTTTGTAAATCAACAAATGCGACGCGGTTTTTTCCGCCATCTTCGCTATGTTGGCTGACAAGGATACCGCGGCTGTCTGGTGCTAAATCATAAGCTGCTATGTTGTCGTAACGAGTACTCTTGTTGGTTGTGAGGTCGGTGACAACTAAGGTAAGTGCTTGGTCTTTCTTATCTGCTGTGATTTTCAGATCGCTTGAGGCTTTTTCGTCTTTGGCTGCTGACTCTACTTGCTTAGCACTCTTTTTATCTTCCCGATATACCAGCCATAACCCATCATCTGATAATTGGTAATCCTTTACATCAGCAAAGGTGTGCTGCGCTTTAGTGTGTGTATTGACTAACACTAAGTTATTTTTTAGCGCTTTTTTTTCTTTTTTACTGGCAGTTTCTTTAGCGAGTAAAGTGGGAACCTGAGTAAAGCCAACCCATTGTGCATTTTTATTAATGACAGGGTTTATGCCGCGTGGCACGGTAGCGATTAAGGTATGATTTTGTAATGCGTACACTTGCCCTTCGCTATCGCCACGGTAGGGCTTAGCGCTCAAGCCAAGGTAATTTCCTTGCTCGGACATGACGGTGCCATGAGGGTAACGAAAATCAAAAACGTCTTTAAATTCAAGACTGGGCTTTGCTGCAAAACTGCTAGCACTGATGAGTGCTGCGCTTAGCAAGGATAGTTTTAAAGTCATAAGATGAGCATTTTAGTTAATTATTTATTGTATTTTTATCACTTTTATCTGTGAAACTAAAATGCTCTGCGGTGTGAGGTGGCTATTAAGCGACTAAATCACAGCCAAATTTTCTCTAGTTCAACCCATTGTTTATCAAACTGTGCTGTTGGCTTTGCTTTAAAGTCACTGCGCACAAATTGGTTCATTTTGCCTTCAACAAATGCCAAAAAGAAGTTCGCAAGGACACTTTCCTCACTTGTAAACGCCTTGCCTTCACGAAGCTTGCGCTCTCTTAATACTTGTTTGAATTGTGTTTCTAACTTTTCAAATAAGCTTTGCACGCGCTCACGCAAACGCTCTTGTTCACCTTGCAAAGCGTCACCTGTTAGGATCCGCGTGATCCCCGGGTTTTTTTCGGCGAAAGTAAGTAGTAACGTCAGAATATTGTAAATGCGGCTACGCGTTTCTTTTTCATTTTCTAAAATTAAATTGATACGCGATAGTAAAGTATCTTCGATAAATTCAATTAAGCCCTCAAACATTCGCGCTTTACTCGGAAAGTGGCGATATAGTGCAGCTTCAGATACACCGACCTCGGTGGCCAGCTTAGCGGTGGTGATACGTTGCCCCGGACTGGTTTCCAGCATCTGTGCGAGAGATTGAAGTATTTGCTCTTTGCGATTACTGCGTTTTGTCGCTGGCATGAAATTTCCCTTATTTTTCTAATTGTTATGTTTTTTGTCGGGTTTATTAAGCACAGAGAGTAATGCACAGCCATGTAAACCCCGACTCGTTTACACGCTATCGAGGTATCATGTTAATGTTTTATTCAGTTTCTTTCCAGTTTTTTACATGAAGGTTATTTTATCTTTTCAGCAATGGCTTGCATGACAGTGAGTGCTAACTCTTTTTTGCTAGATTGGGGAAGCTCTATTCGTTCTTTTTTCCAATAAAGGGTCAGCGCATTGTTATCAGAATTGAAGCCAACATTACTATTCGATACATCATTGGCACAAATCATATCTAACCCCTTATTGATTAATTTGCCTTGTGCATATTGTGCAACATTTTGTGTTTCCGCGGCAAAGCCGACGGTATAAGGGCGCGATGTGGGTAAGGCTGCAACGCTGGCAATAATGTCTGGATTTTTGGTGAGGGTAAGCGTGATCTCATCACCTTGCTTTTTGATTTTCTGACTTGCAACGGATGCGGCGCGGTAGTCTGCCACCGCGGCACAGCCGATAAAAATGTCAGATTGTGGAGCATACTCCAGTGCAGATTGGTGCATTTGCGCTGCACTTTCAACGTTAATGCGTTTACAACCACCTGGAGTGGGTAGTGAAACTGGCCCTGCTATTAGGTTGACTTTGGCACCCAGTGCATGTGCAGCCTCGGCAAGGCTAAAGCCCATTTTTCCAGAGCTATGATTGGTGATGAAGCGTACAGGGTCTAGTGCTTCACGTGTTGGACCGGCAGTTATCGTTACTGTTTTTCCTGCTAAAACTTGTGGTAAAGGAGTAAGTGCATTAAGGCAAAGCTGGACTAATTCGTGTGGTTCAAGCATACGACCAGCACCAACATCTCCACACGCTTGCTCGCCTTTCCCAGGCCCCCACACGTTTACATTGCGTGATGCGAGCGTGCTTAGGTTTGCTTGCGTGGAGAGGTGAGCATACATTTGTTGGTTCATAGCAGGTGCAATAGCAACTGGCGCAGGGGTGGCTAGTAACAAGGTCGTTAGTAAGTCATCCGCTATTCCGCCAGCCATTTTCGCTATCATGTTAGCAGTTGCTGGTGCGACTAAAACAAGATCTGCCCACTTCGCAAATTCAATGTGACCCATCGATGCTTCAGCTTGTGGATCAAGCAAAGAGTCAGACACTATTTCTCCAGATACCGCTTGCATGGTCAATGGAGTGATAAAATGTTTTGCTGATTCAGTCATCACTACTTTGACATCCACGTGCTGCTCTTTTAAGCGTCGCACAAGTGCTGCGCATTTATAAGCAGCGATACCGCCACTGATCCCAAGTAAGAGACGTTTATTTCTTTGCATGTGAGTTTTATACATTGATGGGGTTCATAGCGTTAAGATAACACAGTCTGTATTTGCTTTTGAATAATCGAGCACGGCAGCTAAGCTTAGTTTACACAAATTAGCTTTATACTTGTTCAATTGGAGGAGAAGTAATCGAATACAAACAAGTTCAAAGAGGCTACAAGGGAGGTTGTAATTAATTAGCCGCAGTTTAGGTTAATTGAGTAAATTGCTAGGAAATCTACTAGATAAGGGACATATCATGCAAATATCCGCTTTACCAAAGTCGGCTAGACCGAGAGAAAAACTGATTAAATATGGCGCACAAGCGCTCAGTGATGCTGAGCTGTTGGCTATCTTCTTGCGCACCGGTATTCAAGGATTGAACGCTATTGAGTTGGCTGAGTCCTTATTAGAACAACAGCAAACACTACAATGTCTATTTAACGCATCGTTGGAAGAGTTTTCTGCGTTAAAAGGGTTAGGTGTTGCAAAATATACCCAGTTACAAGCCGTGTTAGAGTTGAGTCGTCGCTATTTGAGAGAAGAATGTCAACGAGATACGGTGTTTCACAATCCCAGCGCGGTGCGCGAATACTTAACTGCTCAGCTGCGAGGACTTGGGCATGAAGTCTTTATGGTGCTTTATCTAGATAATCAGAATCGTTTAATAAAAGATGAAGTATTATTTCATGGCACAATAAATAGCGCATCGGTGTATCCAAGGGAGGTTGTTAAAGCTGCGCTTAAGCATCATGCCGCATCGGTTATTTTTGCCCACAACCACCCATCAGGAGTGGCTGAACCAAGCGAGGCCGACAAACTTATTACCAACAAGCTGCAAAAAGGTCTGGGGCTAGTTGATATCAATGTGCTGGATCACTTAATTGTTGCAGGCAATCATTGTATTTCTTTTGCTGAACGAGGGCTTGTTTAGGCATGATATGACTTTGTTGTTGCGGGCATAAAATTTCAGGGGTTTTAGTGTTGTTTGGACTTTGCTCCTCAACTTTAACGCAGATGTTGTAGAAATAAGTACAAAGTGGATGGCTAAGAGTGAAAATCAAACAACAAAAATAAATAGCTAGAAATGAGGAAAATAAGAATTTTGCTCGTTAAATCAGCATATTTGTATAAATTTTATAAATTAGTTCAATTTAAATGCAGTTTTTACTTTCCTCAAGGGCTTCGGATCATTATAATTGGCCGCTATCAAATTTACCCATGAGCTGATTTCAGTAGGATCAGATCCTTGATCTCTGCCTGTAGATACTGTATAAAGAGCGCCCTTTGATTTTACCTAGGGCACGCAGTTAAAAGGCCTTTAAGGGAAAATTAAGCTCGAGCGAAGTTATTGGAGATACATAGACATGTCTAAAGTCTGTCAAGTTACAGGTAAGCGCCCAGTGGTTGGTAACCACCGTTCGCACGCGCGCAACGCTACTAAGCGTCGCTTCCTACCTAACCTACAAACACACCGTTTTTGGGTTGAAAGCGAAAAGCGTTTCGTTTCTCTACGCACTACTACTAAAGGTATGCGTATTATCGATAAAAAAGGCATCGACGCGGTACTAGCAGATATCCGTGCTCGCGGCGAAAAAATTTAAGGAGCTTAAATCATGCGTGATAAGATCCGTTTAGTTTCTACAGCTGGTACTGGTTATTTCTACACTACCGACAAGAACAAGCGTAACATGCCTGAAAAAATGGAGATCAAAAAGTTCGACCCTAAGGTTCGTAAACACGTGATCTTCAAAGAAGCGAAAATCAAGTAATTCGTTTCAAGAATCAATAAAAACCCAGCCACGGCTGGGTTTTTTGTTTTCAGCCAAACAATCCTTTGTTTAGTTGTTTAGTTGTTTAGTTGTTTAGTTGTTTAGTTGTTTAGTTGTTTAGTTGTTTAGTTGTTTAGTTGTTTAGTGATAGCCGCCAAAGCTCGCCGCTGGGCTGGTTTAGCTGTGCAAAAACAATATCCCCATTTGCTAACACATCAAATTGACCAATAAAGCTTGATGGCAGCGCTAGGTATTGTTTTTCTTGATGTGTGTTGAGATCAAACTGCCAAATATGGTTATCTTTTTCATAGTATAATGCGTTGCCTCTTGGCCGCCAGTTTAACCAATTTCTAATCGCCACATCAGGAACAATAAGAGACTCTAGGCCTTCCTGTAGCTGCCAAATACCTGGTTGGCTAAACTTGGTGAAATAAATAGCATCACCATGTGCATAACCACTGTATCCTCCCTTTGTGGTGAGCTGTTGGTGTTTGTCTGTATTTAAGTTGACTGACCATAATTGCCAACTACCTGAGCGTTCACTGCTGTAGATTATCTCATCATCATGTTTGCCATAGTTAGCAACATAAGCTTTTAATTCGTCACTGATAACTTCAGTTACATGCTGTGATTTGGTATCAAATTGATAAATTGCATCTCGATACTCAAACAGAACTTTTGAAGCATCATGATTAAGTGTAAAGCGTTGAAAATTAAAAGCATGTGGCAGTGGCGTAGCGACATTTGTTTGTGTGCTCGTATCGACAGACCATAAAGCTGAATCAGCACCATGATCAGAGATGTACCATACTTGTTGTGAGTGGTTTGCACGGGGCAGGCGGTTAAGTGCTTGGTTATTAACGACAGGCGTTATGGTGTTTTCTGATATATCAAAGAGTTTAACTACACTCGTGAGCTTATATTGATTAAACAGCAGAGTATTATTGCTATTTAACAGAGTAATACTCTCTATAGGGGCTGTGAGTTTGTGTACCAATGTCACCGCTTTATTACCAACATTAGCACTGTAGATACTATTTGCATCAGTAAAGTACACTAATTTGCCATCAGCTGACCATGTTATCGATGACAAATGGTGAGGGAGCGCAATAGTTTGCTCAATAGTCATCTCTGGATAGCGATAAATCGTTAATCGGTGTTTATCTTCACCAAGGTACGTTGCAACACTAAGTTTGTCCTTTGCTTGAGACAAACTAAAAAGGTGGTCGCCTTTCAGGTTTCCTGTTGCTGGAGGGAGTGTAAGCTGGGTATGCCTAAGAGTGTTGAGGTCAAAGCGGTAAAGTCCATAGCCACTGTGTATGTTAGTGCGCTTACGATAGATAAGCTCTTGATGGTTTCTACCCCAACTGAGTTTTATATTTTCTATTACTTGGCAGGGGAATAGTGTCTGTGTTTTTTGTGCTGTTATATCTAGTTGTTTAACTGAACAGTTTTGTTCATCATCAATATAGGCAATGTATTTTGCATCTTGGCTCAGTGTTTGCGCTCTCAAATTACCACTCAATAACTGAATGTTTGTGCCATTGCGGTTGAGCCAAAGCTCCGAGTATGGTGGAGAAATTGGATGCAGATAGCTAAAGCTCTTTGACAATGGTGCGCCACTTAATTGTAATTCAATACCATTTTGACTAGTCAACTTGTGTGGAACGAGAGGCGAGACGTTTGGTTGTGCTTGAAAAAAGTAAGCTACGAATAGCGCTATACAAATACTAAATATGAATGTAGCCGCTATTAACGTAATATTTTTGTGGCTCGAAACCGTAGGAGTTACATCTTTGTGTAACTGCGTAACCGCAGGTACGAGCCGATATCCAAGTGTTGGAATGGTTTCAATATATTCATTTTGTCCATCTAACTTATTGATATGTTGACGTAATGTAGAGACCGCTTTATTTACGGCGCTTTCTGTAACAATACGCCCCAGCCATACTTTTTCTATTAATGTATCGCGGGAGACAACATCACCACCGCCTTCAATTAAGGTGAGTAGTAATGAATAAGGTTTAGGCTCAAGCCTGATAGTACTCGTGCTATTTGTCAGCGTACGATTAACAGTATCAAACTGAATTGCTGCAAACTCATAGCGCATCTCTTTTTATCCCTTTGATTTTATTATTTATATTTTATGGTAATGAATTCGTCATGACGATTTCATATTAAATCGTCGCGCTTTATCCCGTGGTAGTTAGAGTACAGGAAAACGATAAAATAGGAATGACCAACATGACAAGTAACCTTTTTTTACCGCGGGTGTTAAGCCTTACGCTAGCTGCATTACTTGTTGGATGTGGCGGTAGCAATCACATTAATGATGAAGCGCCAGTGAGTAATGGTAATGATTCAAAGATGGTTGGTGGTTTTGAACAACATGAAGTAAATGAGCGTTTCTACTATATGAAGCCAGTAGAAAACACCAATAAAGCGTATAAGTTACTATTTGCTTTTCACGGCTCTGGAGGGAACAGTCAAGGTATGGCTGCGATGACCAAGCTGCATGAACAAAGTGATGACTACTTAGTGGTTTATCCAAAATCAAAAAATGAAGAGTGGAATGAAGGCTGCCGTTGTAATAAAGCAGATCGCTTAGGTGTGGATGACCTTGGTTTTGTAGATGACATGATTGCTGAACTTAAAGCCAAATATCAACTAATTGATGGCGAAATTTATGCTACTGGTTTTTCTCAAGGCGGGCTCTTTGTACAAAACTTATTATGTAATCGCTCTGAGGTCTTTAATGCAATCGTGACTGTTGGAGCACCCATGTCATATCAGCTAGGTGATAGCTGTAGTTTTGATACACCTACACATTATCGTATTATGCATGGCAAGGCGGATACAGTGTTGCCATACACCGGCAGAAGTCATGCTAATTTTGGTCTACTCTCATCACCACAAGCGATCAAGATCATAGGTAACTTGAACTATGAGTCAGCACTTTCTACAGATAAAAAAGTAGAGCAAGGCGTCACGTTAACTTATTATCCAAACCGTGCTATTCAAACAGAGCTTATCAGTGTTGATGGAGCTGGTCACAGCTGGAACCTTTCTCCAATAAACACAACTCAATCAATCATGGAGTTTTTTGAAAAGGCTAGTAAGCATCCGCTTCCGCAAGGTTCTGACCTTATTGCTATTAATGAAGACTACTACCATGTGCGGAATGTAACACCGCAAACAGACAAGCCAACCGTGGTGATGCTGTCAGGAGCCAATTTACATTTTCATAGTGATAGCGCATGGTTTGCACTGCTACAACCTTATTTATCAACACAGTTTAATGTGTATGTGATTGATAGGCTTGGGCAAGGGCTTAGTAGTAACACCAGCGCACCGTCAATGCAAAAGTTTGCAACAGATCTTCCAGTGCTATTTGAGAAGCTTGATTTGAGCAATGTGCATTTGGTGAGTTTTGCTAATAGCAACTCTGTACCGCTTATTGCTATGCAACAGTCGGAAGACTTCAAACAAAAGATTGCCAGTATGTTGTGGATGGATCCGGACATTTTATTACCGCACTCAATTGCACAGTATCAGGGTTACCCTGTTGATATTTATCGCGAGTGGGGTCAGCATTTGATAGACCACGTGAGTGCAGGAAAGTGGCAGGAAAAAATGAATGGCAAAATAGCTGAGGAGCAGGCGCATGTAGAGTCTTTGCTGGAAGAAAGTGAGTTTGCCCAGCATATGGATTGGGATTACTTCAATCAAATCATGCAAACACGTTATAGTATTGAGGCTCAACTTATCCGAGTAAATGAAATGATGAACTATCATGACGATCTGGAGTTAGTGAGAAACTGGCAACCAGATAGCAGTATTCCAATTACCGTGATCGATAGTGAGTTTGAACAGTTAGATATTGAAAAAGCAGAAACAGAAGAAGCCAGAGCGGGTTTGATTAAGTGGGAAGCCGAAGGTCGAAAGTGGTCTCAAGAAGTCGCGGAAATAAGCGGAGGACAGTATTTGCCAATAACCTCTACAGAGCACCTGATCCCGCTCACTCACCCTGAGCTTATTACGCAAGCACTGATCGAGCTGTCTAACCGATAACATCTGACATAGCGCCCAGCGCTAATCCTTACTAGTTGACGTTCATCGTCACTTCCCCCCAAGCCCAAATATCCTTATTTGGGCTTTTTTAGTTGAGTGCGTACGAAATAGTGCTGACGATTAAATAGTGTCATTTTTGATTGCTTATAATATAAAAAGGACTGGTTCATTATAGCCCCCAGTCTAGATTGTAAGCTTTTATATAGTTATCCGTGCATTACTTCAAGAGACACTAATCTTATGTAACTTGAACTCGGGGTCATAAGTGAGTTAATCAACCAAATTACCTAATAAGCTCAACAGGTGTAATATCACACTAGCCAAAAGTTGTTTTTTAATACCAGGCAACTTGTGCGTCAATAGCTGGTCTATTACAAAAAAATTTAAGGCAGTAGTGAGGGATAACAGCTGCAAGAAAACAAGTTATTATCCCGAGTTCATGGTATTTAGAGGGTGCTAACATCTACCGTCAATGTGGCTAGATGGTTGACTAAATCAGGATCATCGCTATCAGACTTTGTTCCACCTAAATGTTTTGCGAAAAAGCGTTCCATGGCGATGATAGAAGCCAGTTTATTGTTGTGTTGAATAAAACCATGCCCTTCATTTTTCGCTAAGATGTATTCAACAGGTAATTGAGCGTTGAATAATGCTTTAGCAATTAATTCAGACTGTTCCTGTGGCACTCTTGGATCATTTGCTCCTTGAATTAACATAATTGGCGCTTTAATGTTGTCGATAAAGTTGATGGGAGAGCGTGCAGCCATGTCCTTTCTATCAGCCTCAATTGCCGGATCACCAATCGCAGCGTAGAAGTTGCCTAAATATGGTCTATATGCCTCAGGGAATGACGCCATAAATACATTAAGATCAGAAGGCCCTACATATGAAATAACGGCTTTATATAAATCTGGTGTAAACGTCGCTCCCGCTAATGCAGCAAAGCCACCATACGACCCTCCCATAATACCAACACGATTTTTATCTGTGATGCCTTGAGCAATAAGATAATGCACGCCATCAGTAATATCTTGCTGCATTGAACCTATGCCCCACTGTTTGTTACCCGCGCTAGTAAAATGTTTACCAAACCCTGTTGAGCCCCTGAAATTAGGCTGTAGAACGGCATAACCTCTGTTGGCAAAGTAATGTGCAATAGGAACAAAGTAACCACTGCTAAATTCCCATTTATCTCTAACCCAAGGGCCACCATGTGGCAATACAATTGTGGGAAGTGTGGTGTTAGCATATTTAGGCAATGTTAAATATGCTTGGATTTTTGTGCCATCTGTTGCGGTATAGTTTATTGACTGTCTTGTACCTAGCTGCTCAGGGTCAAACGAAGGTTCTGGATTTAGCAGGCCAATAAGCTGATCAGTATTTGGGTTAAATACAAATTGTTCGTCTGGCTTATTGGCATACTTTGCGGTGATATGCCAATGTCCAGTTTTACCTTCTATTTGTTCAACGTGTATGTCTGCGTCTGCTCCGAAATGTGAAGTAATACGAGATAGTATAGATGCTGCACTTTCAGTGAGCGGGTAGTTTCTTAGTCTCGAATCATAATATGCCGCGATAAGAGGTTGCCCATCATCTTGTAAAATAACATGGTATAAATCTGAGTTATTGAGCGGATCACGATGTTGCGTGTGTAATATATTTGTACCGAGATCAAGCTCAATAAGTTCTTGCTTATCTCGCCCTTGGATGCTGCCTGACAGTACTGCGGTATGCTTTGGTTCGTTATAGCCAATAACTTCAACTTGTTCACCAGGTTGTGTGCGCAAAACCTGTTGCCATGATTGCTCTTCTTTTTTGTATAAAGTCATAGAACTATCATTGTTTAAAACGACACCCACCATAATTTCTCCAGCGCGATTTAATATCGCCTTGCTAAACTTCAGCTCATTGGGATCGATCAGCGTCATAGTGTGGGTTTTTGTGTCTAGCTGGTACAGGCTGTATGTATCACTTTGTAGCAGGTTTGCAAATACAGCCAGCTTGTTTGAATTATCGTGGAGCTGTTTTGCAAGAATGTAATTTACATCTTCTTTGTTCGTTAGGTTTGTAATTATTATACTATTTTTAAGATTATTAGGATTGAACTGAAGCGTGAAGATTTGTTTGTTTTCATTGCCCTCGTGATCTTTGCTAAATATGATCTCATTCGTATGGTGAGACCATACGAAATTATCTACAGAATCTGTTAGGTTGGTGATTGGTTTAGCATCAGAGAGATCCCCCCCTTTGCGTACTAGATGAATATTATTCGCACCATTGTGCGGTTGAAGAAATGCAATCCATTCACCATCAGGTGATAGCGATACACTTTCCATTGTTTGCTCACTAAATAGATCTTTTAACGCGATTAACTGAGTTTGCGTTTGAGCAACGGTATGTATGGTTTTTTGTGTAAATGAACCAACTTGACAACCACTTAGGGATAGCCCTGCAAGGACAAGTGAGCTGATAATTGTCGTTTTTACTTTTATTAAATTGTATTTCATATTGGCTACTCCATTTTTTCTAAAATTATCATTACATGATTTTTAATTATTGTAAAACAATAATTCATTGTTGTTTTTTGATGTTTTTTTTCTGTGTGGTATAGTACGCCCTGAGCATGAGAAATGAGGAGCTGACATGTCTATCACTTTGGATATGATTCAAAGAAGAAGTAAATTTATCCGCGTGGGAGTACTATCTACTACAGCGATAGTACTGATATTTCTGGCCTACGAGTTGGTATTCAATCATCGTGTCAGTTACTATGACAATGCTCTGTTTGATGAGTTATGGCAGTCTGATAAGGTTAATAATGTTGCTCTGTTTCTAGCTACGACTCCAATATTGTTCCTTGCATTGGCGGGGGTCCATTTCATTACTCGATTGCTAAAGTATTTTGAGCAAGGACACTTTTTTACTCGAGAGTGTTTGTCTTGCTTTATCTATTTCATCATTACTGAAGTGTTGTCGATATTTTTCGTCAGTGCACTGAGCGTTATCTTTGCATACTGGCATGATGCTTATTTTGAGCACACAACCCTTGTCCTGTCATTACAATTTGGTGAGTTGGTTACGCTTAGTATTTTAGCGACGGTTGCTTATCTGCTGCGCGCAGCGCAAGAGATCAGTGATGAAAACAAGGAGTTTATTTAGCGATGGAAATTGTTGTGAACTTAGATGTGGTCATGGCCATGAGAAAGGTCTCATCCAAAGAGCTGGCAAAAGAAATCGGCATCACAGAAGCGAACTTATCGCTGTTAAAGCGCGGTAAAGTCAAAGGCGTTAGGTTTGAAACACTGGCCCAAATTTGCAATTATTTGGACTGCCAACCGGGCGATATTCTAGAGTTTAAACCTTAATCTGTTTATGTGTTTGCATTCGCTGTTTTGAATACCGACATGCTAAGTGTATCTATCTAAATGGGTAAATAAATAAGAGACCCAGTTTAAACAAAAAAACGCGAGTTACTGGTTAACTCGCGTTGATTATTTAGCCTTAATGATTAAATTATGCGGTTACCTCATGGTCACAAACTCCTCGGAGCCGGTTGGGTGTATCGCGACTACCGAGTCAAAGTCTGCTTTGGTTGCGCCCATTTTCATGGCAACGGCGAAGCCTTGGATCATTTCATCTACCGCAAAACCGATACCATGCAGGCCAACAATTTTCTCTTCTTTACCCGCACAAACAAGTTTCATACGACATGGCTGGCGATGCTGAGTAACCGCTGTGTACATTGCAGCAAAGGTAGAGGTATAAACCTTGATATTGTCTTTGCCGTATTTCTCTTCGGCTTCTAGCTCGGTTAGACCAATGGTACCAATTGGCGGGTGGCTAAAGACGACGGTAGGGACTAAGTCGTAGTCCATTTTGGCATTTGGCAATTCAGGATTAAATAGGCGCTCAGCGAGCATTCTTCCCGCTTTTACGGCAACAGGAGTCAGCTCTATTCCACCATCCATAATGTCGCCTAAGGCATAAATACCTTTAGCTGTGGTGTTTTGCCACTCATCAACTTTAATATGGCCACTAGGTGTTGTTTCTACATCTGTTGCGGCAAGATTGATAAGATCAGTCATGGGCTCACGACCAATCGCCCAGATCAGTGTGTCTACGGTATATGATTCACCATTTTCAAGGTGTAAGGTGACTGAGCCATCTTCTTCTTTGGTGACAGATTTTGGTGTTGCGTGGGTATGTAGTGTAGGCCCTTCTTTTTCCATTACCTCAGTTAATGTTTCAACTAAGATGGGATCAAAGTTACGCAGTGGAGCGTGCTTACGAACAAATAAGTGTGTTTCAGTGCCTAAGCTATGTAATACACCAGCAAGCTCTACTGCAATATAACCTGCGCCAACAACCGCAACGCGACGAGGCTGCTCTTTAAGCTCAAAAAAACCATTAGAATCGATGCCATGCTCAGCACCTGGAATATTTGGAATGGTTGGGCGGCCGCCTACGGTGATATTGATATGGTCAGCAGTATATTGCTCGCCGTTGACTTCAATAGTGCGGTTATCGACGAATTTAGCAAAGCCATTGATCACGGTAACGCCATTTTTGGCAAGGTAGTTGTTATAACCTTGGTGGATCCGACCAATGTAGGCTTCTCGGCTTTCGACAAGTTTTGCCCAATCAAAATTCTTTAGTTCAACATCAAAACCATAATCTGGAGCGTATAACTTAATTGCTTCTGCAACTTGAGCACCATGCCACATCGCTTTTTTTGGTACACAGCCCACGTTTACGCAAGTGCCGCCTAAATGTTTTGCCTCTATTAGTGCAACTTTAGCACCTCGCATCGCTGCTCTGTTTGCAGATGCTATTCCGCCGCTACCACCGCCTATTGCGATATAGTCAAAATGTTGAGCCATAAAAATTCCTCGCCAATTATTTATTTTGCTTAAATCCTACTACTTTATATTAAGTAAATAGAAAAAGTGCACAACTGTAGACCGATATTAAGCAAAAATCTGTTCAGATACTTGTAAATGCGGCCTAACACCCTTATTTCAACCTTAATATTAGATTAGAAGATAAAGAGCGTGCCCATGAGTAACCCATTAATCGGGCTAGAAGGATTGCCCCCTTTTTCGAAAATTAAGCCTGAGCACATTGTTGAAGCATTAAAGGCTGCAATTGCGCATTGCCGTGAGACCATTGATGTTATCTTAACGCAGCAAAACATCACTTGGGATAACTTTGTTGTACCTTTAGAAGAGGCTGACGATAAACTCAATCGCGTGTGGTCGCCAATTTCACATATGCACTCGGTGGTTAATTCAGAAGCGCTACGTAAAGCCTATGATGAATGCTTGCCTTTAATTTCTGAATATTCAACCTATGCAGGACAGCACCAAGGGCTATATAAAGCCTATGCGGCATTAAAAGAGTCTGAGGAGTTTGAGCGCCTGACTACAGCGCAGAAGACAACCATAGATAATGCCCTGCGCGATTTCCAGTTATCAGGTATTGCATTGGGGTCACAACAACAAAAACGTTATGGTGAAATTGTTGCGCGGTTGTCAGAGTTGGCTTCAAAATTTGGAAATAATGTCATGGATGCAACCCAAGCATGGTATAAGCAAGTGACAGACAAGGCGCTGTTAACTGGGTTGCCTGAGTCCGCACTTGCGCTTGCAGCACATACTGGCGAAGCAAAAGGATTGGAAGGTTGGGTATTTACCTTAGACATTCCTTCTTATTTGCCAATAATGACATATGCAGATAACCAAGCGCTTCGTGAAGAAGCTTATCGTGCGTTTGTAACACGCGCCTCGGATCAAGGGCCAAATGCTGGCGAGTTTGATAACTCAGCGATTATGCACGAGGCGTTAACGCTTCGACATGAACTTGCTCAATTGCTTGGCTTTGCTAACTTTGCAGAAAAGTCACTGGCGACAAAAATGGCAGATAGTCCAGCTCAAGTATTTGAATTTTTGAATGACTTGGCTGTCAAATCAAAACCTCAGGCAGAGCAAGATGTTGCCGAATTACGCCATTTCGTTCACCAAGAGTATGGCATTAGTGAATTACAGCCATGGGATTATGCGTACTATAGCGAAAAGTTAAAACAAGCGAAGTACGCCATTTCTGATGAAGCATTACGACCGTACTTCCCTGAAGCAAAAGTGCTTTCAGGGCTATTTGAGACGGTTAACCGACTGTTTGGTATTCGCGTAACGGAAGTTGAAGGCGTTGATGTTTATCATCCGGACGTACGTTTTTTTGAAATATACGATGCCCAAGATCAACTACGTGGTCAGTTTTACCTAGATCTCTATGCCAGAGAGCATAAGCGTGGTGGAGCGTGGATGGATGACTGCATGGGTCGTAAGCGACGTGCAAACGGTGAATTACAGATCCCTGTTGCTTATTTGGTATGTAACTTTAATAAAGCGGTGGGTGATAAACCTGCACTATTTACCCACAATGAAGTCACGACTTTATTCCATGAGTTTGGTCATGGTATTCACCACATGCTAACCCAGATAGATACGGCACCAGTAGCAGGTATTAATGGTGTGGCATGGGATGCGGTTGAGTTACCTAGTCAGTTTTTAGAAAACTGGTGTTATGAGGAAGAGGCGCTAAACTTTATTTCAGGTCATTATGATACGGGTGAGCCATTACCAAAAGAGATGCTTGATAAGTTATTGGCAGCTAAACACTTTCAGTCTGCTATGCAGATGTTACGTCAATTAGAGTTCTCATTGTTTGACTTTCATATTCACGCAGACTTCGAGCCAAACAAGCGATGTCAGATCCAAGCTACTCTTGATGCTGTGCGTGCGCGAACGGCAGTGGTAAAAGCGCCAGACTTTAACCGCTTCCAGCATAGCTTTAGCCATATTTTCGCTGGTGGTTATAGCGCAGGTTACTATTCATATAAGTGGGCTGAAGTACTCTCTGCGGATGCGTTTTCTAAATTCGAAGAAGAAGGTATTTTTAACCCCAGCACTGGCCGTGAGTTTATGCAGCACATATTGGAAAAAGGGGGTTCTGAATCCCCTATGGTGTTGTTTACTCGTTTTCGAGGTCGGGCACCTACTGTCGATGCACTGCTGCGTCACAGTGGTATTGCAGCGTAACAATATTTCCATTCTAGGCGCCTTCATTTGAAGGCGTTTTTTTGCAATCAAAGTAAGACATTTGGCTAGCAAATTCACTATCTCTGACTATTCTATAAAGATATGAATTAATAGGGAAAGCCACATGACTAAACTGGTTCTTGCCATTGACGATGATAAATTGGTCCACCACATCGTGGATGAAGCATTATCACGTACCTGCAAAATTTTACATGCTAAAAATGGTGAGGAAGGCTTACGACTGGCAAATAAATACCGCCCGGACATTATTTTGTTAGATGTTGAAATGCCTGGAATATCAGGGTTTGAAGTCTGTGAACAGCTCAAAAAGCAAAGTGAAACCGCAGATATTCCAGTGATGTTTTTATCTTCGAGAGCAGATATATCTGAGCGGATGCGTGGTTATAATGCAGGGGCTGCGGACTATATCGTCAAGCCTTTTAATGCAGAAGAATTACTCGCCCGTATTAATGTCCTTGATGACTACAGAAAAACGTCTTCAAAATTAAAGCAGGATGTGCAACGAGCTCAAACAACTGCTGAAATTGCCATGACAGACTCAGGCGACATGGGGCGCATTATGCGTTATGTTGGCCAGTCTTATCATGCCCATGATTTGAGCACCCTAAGCAGCTATTTCTTAGAGTTTTTTATTCCCATGGAACTGGATGTTGCAGTCGCTTTTTGGTACCGCCAAAGCGCTACGTTTTACTCCAGCGAAGGAGTGATCCAACCAATAGAACAAGAACTGTTTGAAAAGCATAAAAATGGCAGTCGGTTTGTCGATTTTGGCCGTCGAACAATTATAAATTATCCAAAAGTTTCTCTGTTAATCAAAAATATGCCGGTCGATGACGCTGGGGTGTATGGCCGTTACAAAGATCTCTTTCCTCATATTTTGGAAGCGACAGATGCCAAAATAAAAGATATGGAGGTGAGTGAAGATGCGCTCACGAAAGTCGAGCATATTGGTCAAGTATTTGCCGAGTTGAGCGATCACCTTAGCGGCGTGGGTAATCACTACAGTGGTAAAGTGGCTGAGTTTCAATCATTGATTCAAAGTGAACAGCTCTCGGTTTTACAGCCACAGGAACACGAGCGCTTACAAGAGCTTTATAAACACTTTACCTACCTAAGCGATGAACTCACCATTATCAAGTATAAGTTGGGTGAAGTTACTGAAATGCGCCAACAGCTTATTGAAAGCCTAAATAAAATTGCGAAACCCTGGGATGAAGGGGAGGTTGCATCGCAGGTAGATATTGAATTGTTTTGAACGCTTGTGGGATATTCAAAGACAGTATTGTGGGAAAAGCGTATACTGCTCGGGTTGATAACCCTTGGGAGTTAAGCTTGTATATTCATACCCCATTCGAAGAGAACAGACCCTACCTAGATACGCTTACAAAGCTATTTGACCTTCCAACTCTTGGTATGGATGAGTCAACGTTTCAACTGCATTATGATGAATTAGGCTTACAGCTGGTAAAAAAAGATGAGCCCAAGCTTGGTGCTATCCGCGTTGATTTTGTTACCGGCGCTGTTGCACATAGGCGTAAATTTGGTGGTGGCAAAGGGCAGGCTATTGCTAAAGCTGTAGGGTTGAATAAAGGTGTAGTCCCAACTGTACTAGACGCAACCGCAGGGCTTGGGCGTGATGCCTTTGTACTGGCTTCAATGGGTTGTAAGGTAGTACTACATGAACGAAACCCCATAGTTGCGGCGCTACTATATGATGGATTGCAACGTGCCTATCAGGATGGCGAAATTGGCGAGTGGGTGCAAGCGAGTATGAAGTTAGAGTTTGGCTCTAGCCATGCGCTATTGGAGCAGGCTGATTGGCGCCCTGATGTAGTATATCTTGATCCCATGTTTCCACACCGTGACAAGTCGGCACAGGTAAAAAAAGAAATGCGAGTGTTTCAAGACTTGGTCGGTAACGATCTTGATGCTGATGCGTTACTACCATTCGCGTTGCAATTAGCAAGCAAGCGAGTTGTAGTTAAACGGCCTGATTATGCTGGCTTTTTAGATAATAAAACACCAAGTATGCAGATTAAGACTAAAAAAAATCGCTTTGATGTTTATGTTAACGCAGCAATGAAATAATCATAAAATAGTTTGTTTTTTAATCAGCGGGTGTCTGGATGGATATACGTAAAAAGTATGGTTTTGCGTATTTGTACACAAAATGGTTCCAGATTTAATCAAGTTGTCATAAATCCTTAATACTCTTGCAGGGCATGTTTATAGAGGGGTTGTGATTATATGCGCGTATCTACTTTTACTCGGTTGCTAGCAATACTGTTGACGACTGCGAGTATTTTACTTGGCGCTAGCCTATTGTGGGCAAGCAAAGTACTAACCGAACTTGATGTTCAAGGTGCGGCATATAATCAGGTTAAAAACACCGTGATTATTGAGCTTGAAGGGACGATAGAGGATTACTTGAGCGCGGGTGATAGCCAGTATTTAAGTAAGGCTGATGCGCAAATCAATACACTCCAACAAGATGTCAATAACCTACCTGAAGCGCTAAGTGCGCAGATAAGGCAAAAGTTACAGCAATTACAGCAAGACATCTCTGAAAAATACCGGGCACTTGGCAAGCTATCCGGCAACGAGCTAGCACTATTAGATAACGCCTTAAGGCAGATGTCAGGCTCGGCATCCAGCCTGGTAAAATATGCGATTAAAGCGCAAGAAAGCGACCTAAAAGCGGCCTACTTTGAACTTGCCTCTGATTACTTTAGTGAAGTCTCCAATCTCAGTCTATATACCTATCAGTTAGTGATGTCTTATGAGCCGCAAACAGAGCAGAGTTTAATGGCAAGTCTACGTCGACTAACAGATATTGCACAGCAAATTGAGAAACTTGAAAATTTAGGCGTGATGAGTGAGGTAGATGAAGACGAGTTATTTTTGGGGGCCGAAGCCGAAGACCTAGCACTTGAAATTAAAGCTGAGCTTGTAAGTTGGCCAAAACGTTATGGCCGAGATCTTAACAACACACTACAGCAATCTAAAGAGCGTCAAGCAGGTATGTTGGCATTACGTGGCGATATTAAATCAATCTCAGAAAATATCTTACAAGCTGAGGCGCAGCTGATTGCTGATCAGGCTGCGGTAAAAGCCAACGTATTTATGCTATTTGGTGGTGCAATTGGTTTACTCGTGATACTGGCAGGTACTGTATACCTTGTTCAATTTAAACAAGTCCTTACACCATTAAGGCAACTACGAGATGGCTTTGCGCAACTGATAGAGAGTAATGAACTCAGTAATATTAAAAGTAAGAATCAAGATACTGAAATTGGCGAAATAGCGAGCTACTTCAACCAATTAATCGATAGACAGCGAGCAGAGGCTGATGAACGTTCAGCAATGCTTGGCGTTATTAATACTTTTATGGAAGAAATGAATACCAACTTGGCAAAAATATCGACTCAAGCAGGAGGGACTTTTGAGCAAGTGGAGAAAAATCAAGCGCAACTCGATTCGGTGAGGCAATTAGGTGCAGAGGCCAATCACATTAATGCACAAGTTGCTGATAACGCAAATAATACATTTGAGGCGATGACGCAAAGCGTGGCTTATGCTGAATCGATGCTGAGTGCGTCATCGACTACACAAAAGCGCGTTGAACAAGGCTTAGAAAGTTTGAATGAGTTGCTAACTGGCGTGTCTGATGTCAGTAAAGTCATTGATATGATTAGCTCAATTGCAGAACAAACCAACTTGCTAGCGCTTAATGCTGCTATTGAATCTGCTCGTGCAGGAGAGCATGGACGTGGATTTGCGGTAGTTGCGGATGAAGTGCGCAAGCTTGCTCAGCAAACACAAGCTTCGTTAACGGATATTCATCAGCAACTCAACGCCCTTAGCGATAACTCGAATAAAGTTTCTACCCAAATTTCAGCATTGGCCGATGAGGCACAGCAACAAACTAACCATGCTCAAGAATTAAAGCGAAATTCAGAAGGTGTGGCGCACAGTGCACAAAGTGCCAATCAGGTGGCTGCACATGCGATGGAGCTTGCTAACCAACAATCTGATTTATTAGACACTTTCGGTAAGGCTATGGATAACATGAAAGGCCAAGTTAATAGCTCTCATCAGCAAGTACAGCAAATCCAACAAAGCCTAAAAGAAAAGATGCAGGAAATTCGCAGTACCTTAGGGTTGTAACAGGTAGATTGTGCTAACTCATTGTTGTTAAAGCAGAGCTTGATTTTTTACCTTGTCTAGCCAGAAGTGATCTCTTGATACAAGGCAAGTCTGTGTATCAATAACTGGCTATTGGAAGTGAATTCAACGCAGTTAGCGCTAAAACTGGCTGCTAGAAAGGTATTATACCAATTGACTTAATA